>JAYTUQ010000167.1:0-7130 GCA_043744455.1 Saprospiraceae bacterium
ATGTCGAAGTCCAAAGCTATCTATTTTACCCTTTTTTTTTGCTTTTTTTTACCCAAATCCTAACAACACACGCCCTCTGTTCTTAACGGACTATTGATTAATGGGAAACGTTGTAAATCCATTCAAACCTATTAGATTGGTCAAATTCCTATTTCTGTGAATATAAAAACCAACGCTTATCGACGTAAGCGCACTCAAATCCGTTAGACTTGCTAAGGCGGAATTCTGAAAAATATAGAATGTACCTCCAACTGATGTCAAGGCATTAAGTCCAGCTAAACTTGGCAAAGCAGTATTGTACTGAATAATGAGCGTTCCGCCAATAGCAGTTAGTTGGCTTAATCCATTAAGGTTAGTGATGTTGCCTGCTACGCTTTCTTCAATTTTTATGTCATAAGGCATAACGGTACACCCAGCATAAGTCGTTGGAAAGGCATCAATTTGAGCTTGCGAAGAGAGAATGATATTCCCCGTTGGGCAGCCTGCTTGCAAGGGAAAAATTGTTGTGAAGCACATCGCCCAAAGGCATAGAAAGTATATATAAAACTGTTTCATTTATTAAGGTATTTAAGATGTTAGTAAGAATATTTTCTTTGGTAAAACACAGTTGTTTGGTCTGTAAAAAAGCACAAAAGCAGATATTTTCATTTGGTTTTTCCTTCAAAGTGTTAAGTCTTTACGGAAATTAACCTTTATCCATTCTTTATAAGATGAATAAAAACATTAACAAATATAAACAAACGATTTGGGTACAAAAATAGGTAAGCCGTAAGTAGTGCACATATTTTTGCCAATAATCTGCGATAAACGTGGTGCTTTCATTCAATGCCATCATCAAGTATATCGTCATTATTCTTGTTTCTATTCTTATTTTTTAAGCCCCAGTTTGGGAAAAAATAATATTTATAGTAATCAAACCAGACTATGGCTGATAAAAATCCAAAACATATTAGTGTTGGTATTATCGTCGGATTTAAACGATTGCCAGTTATAATGGCGATAGTCTCTGTAAAGACACCTCCAAATAGAATACTTATTAAAATTCTCACCCAAATTTTTTTAATATATTTCATATCAATCTAAATTTTTTTAAATGGTCAAGGATACATCCCTCCGTATTTCTCCTATTTCGAAACGTATTTTTTCCAATCTTTTTCTCAAAAATCTTTCACAAAAGCATTTTCATCAAAATAAACTTCGTTGCTATTATTTTTCCAAAAAACCTTGAAATCCTTTGCTTGCCATTGCCTAAATGCAAAGGTGTCTGTGATTTACTAAGCGTATTCATTCGTTTTTCGTTGTGCATAAAAAACGGGAGTCCTATAAGACATTTCATCTGTTTGCTTTTTTTATAACAAATAGTAAGGAATGTTTTGGCGAATCTCTAAATGACTGTCCTTGACATCCGCCAAAGCGAAACTTTCGACCTGCTCAGTAGTCAAACCATCTGCCATATAATACAGGTTTTTGCTGCGGCAACCGCGATAAAAAGCACTGATAACCCGCTTTGGTTCGAGGACAAAACCCGTCGAAAGGGCAAATAGATTCATCACCGAAATAATTGGCTTACGGCAACTGCGCGAACCAAGTTCCCACGCACTGATTTCACTTTCGCCCACTCTATCTATGCTATAAACCGCGAAGATGTGGTGCAAATCATGGAAAATGATGTATTTCTTTCGTACCGCAATATTGGGCACAGGTGTCAAAATACAGCCGATGTAAACACGAACAATGCGCCTTGAAATCCTCTGTTAGATTGAGACGGTTGAATTTGTAGAAGGCGATTAGAGCTTGTTTGGTTGTCATTGATTATTCAATTTTAAACATGCTTTTTTCAAAATTAGGATTTACGATAAATTCTCTAACTTTAAAGTGAAGCGTGCCATCTTTTCTATAGCTTTCAATTTGCAACGCTACACCTTTCTGTAATTTAGTTCCAAATCTAATTCTTTAATTTCCGTCCAGTCTTTTTTACTAAACTTCGCCCAACCATATTCTTTATGCTGGATTCGGTCGTAAAAAGGCTTACTACAAGCTATGATAAAAGTAAAAGATTCGCCGTTTGCGTCTGGTCCACTGTACAAAAGATCACAAGAATAGTTTTCTCCTAATGCAACCTTGTCTAATTGATCCGTCACAAATTCTATTACATGTTGGACAAGCATAACTGTTTTTTCATCTGTGGCATTCTTCTTTATGTCAAGCTTTCCCCAAAACTCTCCCGTGTATTGTAACCAACTTGGCATATTCATTTCAGAACGAATAAGGTCAGGGTTATCTTTTTCTGTCTCCCAAAAACGTATGCCCTCTTCTCGGCTGTTAAATGATTTTTTTATTGTTTTTGTCATCTCTTTATAACTCAAATGGTTGGGATTGCAGCCTTTTTGCGAAAGCCACCAATCGTAATCCATTTCACCAAATGAGTGGGAAACAATATTTTTACCTTTGCTAAAATAACTTAAAGTTCGAGCCATAAAGCTCAAGGGTTTCTCCACTATCCCTTTAATATGATTGATGAAAGCATCGGGCAATTTAATATGATGATTTTCAAGATAATGGACAAGCCCCTCTGGATAAATATAAGTACCATCTGTCATATCAGCAGAACCATAACCGCCAGAACACTTGAATCTACACCAACTGAAACCACGATAGTGTGCTAGTGCTGTACCTTTTTTTAAATATTCAATGACGGTTTGCTTTTCGGTATCATCCCACGCCTCATCTATAAACCAAGCGGGGTCAGGAAAATAGGGTTCTTCTTCGCTGTGCCAATAGCCAATGGCTTTATATTGCTTAATTTTATTGTCTGTCATAATTTTTTATTTAATATATTTTTTAAATATTTTTTATTGTCTCATACAAATGATTAGCTATCAGAAGACCCCTCAGTATAGATTCAAGATTCAACCCAAAAGATGTTGAGCTATGCTGAATTTTATCCAATTAAGATAGGCTTGATAATTCTGTTTAGTTAACAGTTGCCTATGACAATCGTACCTAATTTGTATGTAAAAACCCGATAAAATGGTTAATGTGTCGTCATCTTCTTGATAAGCAATCAATATTTCTTCGATTTCGTCTTGGTCTAGAAGATTTTTAATGCGTATTTTGTCTTCAATGGATAGCATTTTAGGAGCTGTTTCGCCTTCGAGATATTTTGCCGATAAAATATCCGTACAAAGTTGTCTTTGTTGCGCATAAAAATCCACCTGATTAATCATACCTAAATTGTTTAATCGATTGGACTTTTTATACATCGTATCCCAATAATCTGCCTTGAAATAGCCTGCATCTTTAATCAAATCAAGTACATTTTTGATTTTCCATTGGCTGACAAGCTCTCTAATAACCGCCTTATCCAATTTTACAATTGCATCGGCTGGGTCTAAAGGTTCAACGGGTGCTATGTTATTCGCCTCATTTTCACCCATTCCGATTTTTTCTGTCTCTTTTTTATCAAATACAAAGGAGGCAGATTCTTCGGCTTCGTCAACCAACCATAAAATCGCACGAGCTATGGTATTTCTAAGAGTCGTTATGTCTTGGGCAGGTTTTAGAGGTGGAATATCAAGGGCAAGTAGCCGATTTCTCAACTCAATCGCTTCTTGATTCCCGCATTGAATCAACAGATTCAACGCTTCATGTAGTTTCGTATCGGCTACCAATTCTTTGATAACTTTAATCGTATGCTGCATTGAATTTGCTTGCTGATCAAGCTGATGTTGGCTTTTTTTTGCCTCATTATCCGTATCAGAAGGTGTATTTGAAAAGAAAGAAGCCATTTTTTTGAAAAATGAAGGCATCGCTTTGTCGTTTTAAATAGATGAAAAGAAATAGCTAAACACGCGTAAAATATGGGAAATCACCAAATTACTAAGGGCGTCTCTTTGAATTAGAATTATCTAAGATTTTTTAAAAGATTATCTAGGATTTAGAGTGTTTCCCTTCTAAACCCTAGATAATCCTAAAATAAAAAGCCTAGAAAAAATCCTAGTTCAAAGATATTTCATAGATTTTTATCCTTTTTTTTACTCTTTCACAACTTTAGCAACTGTAAAAGAGCGTTCTGCGGAGCGTATTTTCACGAAGTATAAGCCCGCAGGTAACACATCTAAGGACATCGAGAGGTTTTTAGCACCATACGGAATTGGCTTAGACAGCAACAATTGACCTTCTGGATTTGTAATAAATACTTGAGCATCTTTCGGCATTTCAATCGCCCAAGAAACAGTAATGTCGCCACCACTTGGATTCGGATAAACATGAACAGGATTAATTTTTTCAGGCAAAGTCGCCACAACGGTCGTGATACGGCAAGGATTTCTTTGGCAACCCAACAAGTCAAATTGATAAGATTTTACGCACGATAGACCTGTAATTGCGTCCGTACAAGTTGAGGTAAAAAGATAATGCCCCGCCGATGTAACGGTTGCAGTTGTTCCCGTTGTTGACCCTGAAATATTGCCAAGCGGTTGTTGATTCAGCACAGTCCATTTATAAGTACAACTACTTGCCGTTGGACAAGGGTCAGTCGGTGGTACAATCATTGCGCCCGTCAAAATTACTGAGGGGGTGTTGTCGCAAATAAAACAAGGACCTTTGACGATTGGCTCACAAGCAGGTGCGATGGCGATAGCCGGCGTTTGAACCACATTTTTAGGACAACAATCATCTTTGATAATGCCGTAATAGTTACCAGTCAACGGGCGTGTTGTATAAATAAATGTTGCCGTAGTGACACCACTTGCGGAGGAAGTTGTGCCAATCAAATTACCATCTTTAAACCATTGAGTGGTGTGCGAACAATTACAAGCCGTCCCACAACCTTGAATTGTGCAAGCGGAAAAAACAGCCGACAAAACAACTTGTTGGTCAACACACGCATCAGAATTGGCTTTAAAATTCGTCAAAATCGTCTTATTCATCACTTCCACCTTCAATTCTTCGATTTTTGCTGGACATACCCCGTTTTGAGCTTTCACCGCAAACCAAGTGGATTTTGTTAATTTATTGGTGTTCAATACAGGATTCATTGTACCTGAACCTACAATTGTCGCGTAGGCACTAATCGGGCTATTGCAATCGCGCGATAGCCATGTCCACATAGGCGGCAAAGGCGGATTGTTCGCGCAATTAGGCGTGAATTTGAGGGTCAAATCTTCTTCCCAACAGACAGGCAACGATTCAAGCGGGTCAATAGCCAATGTGCCGATTTTGGCGGTACTGCTGAATAAACGAATCCGCGTTGGATAACTCCGCGTGCCACATATATCAATTATTTTTAAAGTAAAAATAAAATCTTCGTAGCATTTTGTCGGGTCTAACATAGATAAAACAGGCGGTTGAAACGGCGTCAGTCCGCCAGTTTGTTGCAACAGATTACCCGCCGCGTCGTACCAAGCAAAACGCGGTTGGATACACACATTCGCAGGCGATACAACAGTTGGTGTGATAGGCGTGGGCGTAATAGGGGTTCCAGAATAACAATATTCATAATTCAACAATGTACAAGTTGTTGGCTTACAACGATTTACCATACCAATATTTGAAAATAATTGTGTACATGGACCATCGTTTAAAGTAACAACGGCATAAACACAGACATCTGTTGTCAAATTGGACGGATACAAATGTAAAGGCTCTAAAACATTTCCTGTTGTTTGCTGATAAGGCACGCCACCCCAATAGGTCGTAGGGCAATTGCCACTAACAGGCTTCGGAAGTACATACCAAGTAACACTTCCGATATTATTCAAAGGTCCCCAAGCAGCGACATTTATCGGTACATCAAAAGTTGTCGCTGATTCGCACGTAATTTTATCATTGATTTCAATTTTTTTACAGCAAATCGTTGGAATCGAAATAAGGGGTTTCGTCGTACAAGTATAAGATTGCGGTGAATTGGGGCAAATACACGTCATTTGAACGCTAAAACCATTAAAAACCAAAGGAATAGGTCCCGTTCCTGTCCATGTTACAAAACCCGTAATAGACGTGCCGCAAGGGTTTGTAGTCGGCGAATACGTAATATTACTGAGGGGGGTATTCGGATCATTATTGGTCAAAACAAAGGTACAATTAGACGAACACAAAGGGTCGGTCATGTTGATTGTGAAGGCATATCTATTAATAACATCAGTACATTGAAGGGTAGCCAAAGTGACACTAGCACAACACGTATTGGCAATGGTTACACTTTTTTGGACTGTACAAACGGTTGCCCCGCTGCTATTTTTTATGGTCAAACAAACGGGAAAAGTGCCACCACCACAAGGAAATGTATAAGGAAATGTAGCAGAATTGGTCGTTATTGGTGCTGTGGGTCCGCCGCAATCCATATCCCAAGTGTAGGTATAAGTGCCTGTTGGAACAGCCGTTGCAGTAAACACAGCGTTGAAACAATTACTGGTCGTCCATGTAAAATCGCAAGTAGTGGGTGTTACCGCACAAAAACTACTACTATTCATCGTAAAACTTGAAATAACAGACGGCGTTGAAGGCAGTGGTCCTTCTGCCCCTTGTACTACTATCGTAATGGGAGTAGGTGCAATACGTTTTGCTATTACAGGCGAAAGTATTTCATTCGAACAAGTACTCGAAAAATCTAAATCAAGACCGTATGCACCAAGGACCACATCTGAGTTTCCATAAGTTGAGGGCGTAGCTGCGCGTTCATGGGTGTAAAAAATGCGGCTATGGGTTGGTGTTACCGAAATATTGCCATTGGCGTAGCGCGTATCGATAGGGTCCGAGATGTATCTTGACCAATTCCACGAAAGAGAAGGTGAAGTGCCTAATGTTTTGGTCAATTTATGAACAACTTGGTAGTTTTTTAAAGGAGCTGTAAGGTTTTTGTTTTCGCCAATCATGTATAAAGCTCCGCTTGGGTCAGTCCAAATGTCTTTGAAATTAATAATATTTGTAAATTGTAAACCCGAATTCACATTGGCGGTAGACAAACTTGTACCGTTCATGAGATGGACAAAGGCTTGATGCGTACTAAAATCTTCACCTACTAAGGCAAAAAAGTGGCTCTTTGACAATTTTAGCGGTAATTTTGTAAAATGGAAAAAGAGCTATATGAACAAATGATAAATCTCCTTCATCTAAAAGTAGATAGATTA
>JAYTUQ010000168.1:0-26667 GCA_043744455.1 Saprospiraceae bacterium
TTTGAACTTCCGATAGAAGATTTCAAATCCCCGATAATCAATCAAACTCGGGGTGATGGGAATCAGCACAAGGTCACTCACGCCAATTGTGTACTGGGCAAGTTCTGATAGCTGGGGTACTCCATCTATCAACACAATGTCAAACTTTGCTCTAAGGGCTTTAATTTCGCTTGTAAACTGTTTTTCTGACACGCTCACAACCGTAATCTGTGGCGATTCCTTCGTTCTGTTGTCCCGCCACTCTGTTGCGGAGCGTTGTTCGCGGTCACTGTCGACAAGACAAATGCTGTAACCTTTGAGTGCCAAGCCGACTGCGATGTTGATAGAAACGGTCGTTTTTCCCACGCCGCCTTTCAAGTTTGTTACTGAAATAACCATATCTATTTGTATTTTTATAAATTAATGTGTAAAAATATAAATTGTTTTGTATTAAAGTGTACGTTTTTGTATTTAAATAATTTTATTTTTATCTTTTTGTATTTATGTAATTTTATACAATTCTTTTTGTATGAAATTGTATAAATATAAAATTTGCTAAAACTCATACTTAATTATAATCTATATCCTTTGCTATAAATAAAGCGACTCAATAAAAGACGACAGATATTAACAGCTCTATTATTCTCCGTAATTGACAGCATTTTTATTTACGCATTCCTTATGCCAAAGAATGGTTAATGATACTATTTACACCCCCTCAGTATTTTGCCTTATTTGAACACAAATTATGCAATTGTCGCCTTGCTTAGTTCGTGTATTTAAGAGCTTTTGTGTGAATCAAATATGCCTGTTTACAAGGCTCATTCTTTTTTGAAAATTCATATTTTAAAAAAAGAATGAGAGAAGGACGACGATGAAGTAAATGAAAGCAAAGTTTGAGTACAATAATTACTCAAATGTTTCTTTTTCATAACGAGTATGGCTAATTTCGCGCCTTCTTAGAGACAGATATGCTTTTTTAAGAACCATGTGGGTGGAACACTTGGAAGGCGAAGCCATGTAAAAGTGAAAAAATTTGACCCAATTTTGCGCACTCATTTAACATATTCACCGCCATTATTCTCTTTTTTAAGACAATTACACTTAATACTTTTATATGGGTAATATTAATAAGGTGCGTTTTGCAGTTGTCGGTTGTGGTCATATTGGCAAACGTCATGCGGCAATGATTTCTCAAAATTCGAATGCAGAATTGGTGGCACTTTGTGATATTCAACCAAAAGAGGCGCTGGGTTTAGATAATTATAACCTCCCTTTTTTTCCATCAATAGATACTTTGTTGGCTGCTCATATCGAATACGATGTTGTTGTGATTGCGACACCAAACGGTTTGCACGAACAACAAGCGTTGAAAGCCTTGAACGCAGACAAAAATATTGTTGTCGAAAAACCAATGGCTTTGACAAAGGCAGGTTGCGAACGCATCATTTTTAAGGCATTGCAGAAGTCAAAACAGGTTTTTTGCGTCATGCAAAATCGTTATTCTCCCCCCTCAGTATGGCTCAAAGAATTGCTCAATAATGGTACCCTCGGCAAAGTGTTTATGGTACAAATCAATTGCTTTTGGAATCGCGATGACCGATATTACAAAAACGGCAATTGGCACGGTAAAGGAGACTTAGACGGTGGTACGCTGTACACGCAATTTAGCCATTTTGTGGATCTTATGTATTGGTATTTTGGTGATATTACAAATATCAAAGCGCGTTTCGATGATTTTACGCACAGTCATTCAACGGATTTTGAAGATTCTGGCTTTATCCAGTTTGATTTTGTGGCGGGTGGCATGGGTTCATTGAGCTATTCAACGGCAATCTGGGACAAAAATTTGGAAAGCAGCATCCTGGTCATCGCTGAAAACGGGTCGTTGAAAGTTGGTGGACAATATATGAATGAAGTTGAATATTGCCACATAAAAAATTATACGATGCCAAGACTCGAAGAATCGAATCCACCGAATGATTATGGTGGCTATAAAGGCTCTGCTATGAATCACCATTATATTATCGAAAATGTGGTGGATGTCTTGAAAAATCGCGGTAGTATCACCACAAACGCGCTTGAAGGTATGAAAGTCGTTGAAATCATAGAGCGCATCTATGCTTTGCGGAAGGACTCAATTTGACACATATATATAGGTATGATTCAACACTCATTGGCAGAAATTGCCTCTAAAATTGGCGTGACGCACATTATTGGTGATAAAAATATACGGATAACAGAACCGATTCAATTAACGGGAGGTAATGACCGTACCGATGTCATTATGTGGGCGAGTGTTAAAAACTATGACATTGTAAAGCAAGTCAAAAAAGGAGCCATCATTTGTCAAAGTATTGAACCCGAAGATAGTCAACCTGAATGTCAATATTTGATTGCTGAAAATCCCCGCGGTGCATTCCATTTATTGCTTCGCACTTATTTTATGCCTAATTATAAGCGAGAAATCGCAAAAACAGCGATGATTGACCCCTCAGTAAAAATGGGTATAAATCCATCAATAGGGGAACACGTGGTCATTGAAGCAGGATGTATGATTGGCGATGACATTACGATTGGGCATAACACCGTTATAAAAAGGCATACCATTATAGGCAATAACGTTGAAATGGGTGCCAATAATGTCATCGGTGGGGTAGGGTTCGGTTATGAAAAAGATGAAAATGGTGATTATCTGATTATCCCGCATGTTGGTAATGTGGTTATTGAAAGCGGCGTTGAAATTGGTAATTGCACTTGTGTTGATAGAGGCGTATTAGGCAGCACTATTTTGAAAGAAAATTGTAAAATTGATAATCTTGTACACATTGCACATGGGGTCGTCGTGGGGCGCAATACGCTTATAATTGCCCATGCCATCGTAGCAGGCAGCGTTGAAATAGGCGAAAACGCTTGGATTGCACCGTCATCCAGTATTTTACAAAAAGTAAAAATTGGTAAAAATGCCATTATCGGCATGGGTGCCGTCGTCTTAAAAGATGTTGGTGAAAACGAAACTTGGGTTGGCAACCCTGCTAAAAGGATGATGCCTAAAGGATAATTTCCCATGAACGCATATTGCGCTGTCACGCTCTTGGTGATAGTATTTTTTAAAACATACTAAAATGCACGTCTGAATAACACTACTTTTTTTAAAAAAATGGCAGAAAACAACGTAAAATCAATCAAAAACGATGAAATTACCATACTGGAAATTTTCGTAACGATTCGAGAATATAGTCGAGAGGTTATACGCAATTGGTATTGGATTGCGGCATTCACATTGCCTATAACAGGTTATTTTCTTTACAAAGCGTTTACGACTAAAGTGGAATATAAAGCAGAACTCACTTTTTTGGTCAATAGCAATGAAGGTAGTTCATTGGGAATCGCTGCTATTGCGGGCAAACTGGGTTTAGATGGATTGGGTGCTACAAATACAAATTTAGATAAAATTACAGATTTGTCTAAATCTCGTCGTATCGTTCAATTAGCGTTATTTCAGCGATCAACGATTGATGGACGCAATGATTTTTTTGCGAATCATTTCATTATTGAACGAGAACTGCACAAGGCATGGGACAAAGACACGACAGGATTGAATGGTTTTTTGTTTAAAAACGGTGATTTTGAGAAGTTTAATAGAACAGAGAACAAGGCTTTATTGCAACTCTATGATATCCTTTCGGGCAAAAAAGGCATATTTTCATGCTCATTTGCGAAAATGTCAGAAATGTTGACCCTGGAGTTGACAACGAGTAATGAAAACCTTTCAATAGATTTACTTCAAGCCATATTTACAGAACTAAGCAATTTTTATGTCGAAAAAAGTATTGTCAAAGAGTCCAAAACCTATAATGTCCTCAGACAACAATCTGATTCTATCAAGCGATTGGCACGGGCGCGAGAATCAGCGGCAGCAAATTTTGACGATAATCAACGCGGGTTGATATTAAGTCAAGACAGATTGCCCGCCGAACAAATGAAAAAGGAAGCTTTGATATACAATACAATGTATGCAGAATCGCAGAAAAACCTCGCTATTGCAGGTTTTGCCCTTGAAAACAAAGCACCGTATATCCAAGAAATTGATAGACCTATTGCGCCCCTCGAACCTAAACGAAAGTCTAAAAAAATGGCAGTGGTTTTGGGTTTTATTATTGGCGGTTTTCTCGGAACATTGTTCATTGTCGCAAGAAAAAAAATGAGAGCCGTCCTCAAAATTGCAAACGATAAAGCAGTGATTTCAACGCCATAAAAATTCAAAAGTAGCCCCCCTCAGTATTTCTATATTCATTACTCATTATCCATTCATTTCAATATGTACAACAGTCTTCTCAAAAAAGAAAAAAAAATAGCTGTTCTCGGTTTAGGCTATGTGGGTTTGCCTTTGGCATTGGAGTTTGCCAAGTATTTCAGTGTTGTGGGTTTCGACATTAACCAAAAACGGGTTGACCTCATGAATCAAGGTATTGACCCTTCAAACGAACTCGATAGCACCGCTTTTAACAACAAAGACATCTTGTTTACGACAAATCTTGAGGATTTAAAAACAGCACATTTTTTCATTGTTGCCGTGCCAACAGACATAGACCACAACAAAGTACCGAACTTAACACCTTTGAAAAAAGCCTCTGAAACCATTGGCAAAGCCATCAAAAAAGGGGATTATGTGGTCTATGAATCAACGGTTTATCCAGGTTGTACTGAAGAGGATTGCTTACCTATTGTTGAAGAAATTTCGGGTTTAAAATATGGCGTAGATTTTAAAGCAGGTTACTCACCCGAACGTATCAATCCAGGCGATAAACTAAGAACGATAGACACCATTTTAAAAATTGTTTCAGGTTCAGATGCCGAAGCCTTAGAAGAAGTAGCAAAAGTCTATGGGCATATCATTACGGCGGGTATTTTCAAAGCAGAAAGCATCAAAGTCGCTGAAGCAGCGAAAGTGATTGAAAACACACAACGCGACTTGAATATTTCGTTGATGAATGAATTGGCGATGATTTTTGATAAAATGGGTATCTCCACCAAAGCCGTCATCGAAGCGGCGGGGACAAAATGGAATTTTATCAAGTTGCAACCAGGCTTAGTCGGTGGGCATTGTATCGGCGTTGACCCATATTATTTGTTGCACAAAGCCCGTCAGTTGGGTGTTGAGCCACAAGTTATTGCTGCAGGTCGTCGCATCAACGACGATATGCCGCGTTGGATTACCAAGCGATTGGTGCAGATGTTGATTCAAAATGGTAAAAATCCAGGACAGTGTAAAGTCTTAGTTATGGGTATTACCTTCAAAGAAAACGTATCGGATATTCGCAATTCAAAAGTTGTGGATTTAATTCGCGAGTTGATGGACTATTCTGTCAATGTGCATATTACAGACACACATGCTTCGCCCAATGAAGTAGCACATGAGTATAAATTAACCTTGGTTGACAATGTTTCAAGTGACTATGACGCTGTTATTACGGCTGTTTCGCATGAGAGTTATAAAGAAATGACCCCTCAGTATTTTGCTTCAATTATGAAGCCAAAGGGTATTTTGGTGGATTTGAAAGGACTATATGGACCTTCGGATGAATATAGTTATGTGCAATTGTAATTGAAAAATAAATTAATGAAAAAAAATATTCTTGTAACGGGTGGAGCTGGGTTCATAGGCTCTAATCTTGTAAAAGCGTTATTAAACGATAGTCGAATTGGTAAAGTACGCGTTTTGGATAATCTATTGACGGGTTCTATGGAAAACGTAAATCCTTACCGCAGTCATCCCAATTTTGAATTTATAAAAGGCGATATTAGAGATTATGAAACCTGCCTAAAGGCATGTTCAAGCATGGATTTAGTGTCTCATCATGCTGCATTAGGTTCTGTACCGCGTTCAATAAATGACCCTTTGACAACAAATGCGATTAATATAACAGGTACTTTACACGTTTTTACGGCAGCAAAGGAAAATAAGATTGAGCGCATTGTTTATGCTGCCTCATCTTCAACATATGGCGATATTCAAAGTGAATATAAAAAAGAAGATGAAATAGGAAAGCCGCTATCACCTTATGCCGTTACGAAATATGTTAATGAATTGTATGCACGGGTCTATGGTAATTTATATGGTTTAGAGCACATCGGTTTGAGATATTTCAATGTTTTTGGGGCAAATCAGAACCCTAATGGCGTTTATGCTGCCGTTATTCCGTTGTTTATGAGTTGTGTTTTAAAAGGTGAAAGCCCAACAATTAATGGCGACGGATCTATCAGTCGAGATTTTACATATATTGATAATGTATTGAATGCCAATCTTTTAGCATTATTTACAGATAATAAAGAAAGTGTCAATCAAATATACAATGTCGCTTGTGGGCAAAGTACAACGTTGTTAGAATTGTATAATATGATAAAAAATATTGCGGATTCTGACATTGAACCCGTTTTTGGACCCCACAGACTCGGGGACATTCCTTACAGTTTAGCGGATATTTCTAAAATTCAGAAAATGTTGGGCTATACGGTCACTTTGCCAATGGATTTATGTTTAAAAAAGACTTTTGAATGGTATAAAAAGGAATACAGCGTTGCATCCATTTAGACCCCTCAGTAAAGGACGCACAACACCTATTTTGCTCATTTTGATATCATTATTGAGCGTTTTGGTGCAGGTTTCCTTGAATTATCTTTTGTCGAAGAATTCTACAGTCGAAACGTTTGGCGAGTACAGGACTTTTTTAGCTTTAGTGTCCTTTTCTGGTATTTTCCATTTTGGTTTGATTGATGGCATGTATTTACGTTGGCTCTTAAACGATGAAAAACCGAGAGGCAATGAGTTTGTAAGTCTCGTCGGCATTCAAATCATCATTTTAGGGCTTTTAGCCTTTTTTTTTCAAAAAGTAAGCCTCATTGTTCCTATTTTCATTCAAATTTTCATCCAAAATCTGCTCGCCTTTTCTAATAATGTTCTTTTAAGAGAACAAAAATTCATCATAAACAGCCTTGTTGTCATTGTCAATCAATTACTTCTGACGCTTTTAGTCTATATTTTTTCAGATAGATTAACGATTGATTTTATTGTTAATCTCTACAATATGCTGTTTATGAGTACAACAGCCATACTACTATTCATCTTATTTTTGAAAAAATATATTGTAATAGATGGGTTTTGGAGCAACATAAACACAGCAGAAATCACCACTTTTGTCAAAGCCAATTTGAGCATCGGTTTTCCAATATTACTGACGGGTCTTGTTTTTGTCGGTTTTCAGAATTTGGATAAAGTTGTACTATCGCACTATTACTCAAAATATGAATTTGGATTATATTCGTTTGGTTATACAATCGTCAATATCGTCGTCGGTGTCGTTTTATCCGTTACGAACTTTATGCTCCGCAAATTTATAGAGAGACCACTCGAAGCCTTAGAGTCGTTGTTTACCAAATTGACGATAAGCTTAGCCACTGTATCCATGCTTTTTATGTTGATTACGCCCATATTATTCCACATCATTCAACTTTTCATCCCTCAATATGCGGCTGCGAAACCCTTCGTTTTGGCATTGTCAGCTATCATTTTACCTTATGTATTGCTACAATTATTGATTTTCAATTTATTCAAAATACAGAATAGCTCAAAGCTATTTTTTTTTAATTCCTTGATACACTTGCTTTTACTTATAGCAGTATTATTTATGTCGGTAAAATTTCTAGTAAAATTACAAACACTACCTTTCGGCATATTAGCCGTCTTTTTTTCATGGTATCTCTCAAGCGAATGGCTGCTGACGAAAACGAACATTGTTTTTAAAAAAGGCTTAACGTTTCGTTCGTTGTCTCTTGTTTCTACAATTATAGTAAATATCCTGTATGTCGCCTTCTCATAGCACCCCCTCAGTAGGTGTCGTCGTTTTGAACTATAATCAGTCAAAATTGACCATAAACTGTGTGAATTCCCTCTTGCAACAAGAATATAGTAATTTTCAGATAGTCGTTGTTGACAATAATTCGCCCGACTCGATTCAAAAAGACATACTGCAAAAAGAATTACCTGAAAATGTGGCACTTATTTTAAATCCCAAAAATACAGGTTATGCTGCGGGTAATAATGTCGGTGCAAAGCATTGTGTTGAAACATGGCATGCCGATTTCGTTTTTATTTTGAACAATGATACGATATTAGAAGACCTTAAAACCATCGAAAAACTGGTAAAAAGTTTTGAAGAAAATATTAACATCGTTGCTATTTCTCCACTTGTTGATGACGCGATAGGAGATACTACTATTAAAAAATCAATGGAGTGGACTATACAAGTAAGAAGATTACTGAATATGTATAAAATGGTAATTTGTAATGTAATAATTCTAAGTAAACTTCCATTTTTTAAAAAAATAATACGCAATTATTTGTATATGAATTTGATGCCTTATGAAGAAAAATTATACGAGGTTGACACCATTAATGGTTCATCTTTTATGATACAAAATTCGGTATTAAAAACAATTAATTACTTTAATGAAAAAACATTTCTGTATTCAGAAGAACTCATTCTGGGGTGTCAAATAAAAGCATTAGGTAAAACATGTGGTCTAAATTGTTGTATCGTTGTCAAACATTTTCAAGGACTATCAACAGGGAATAATAGGAACAATATCAATTGGAAAATGCATAAATATCACATAGACAGCTTTGTTGTTTTGTTAAAAGATTATTATAATGCCCCTAGGTGGTTAATTGCATTTTTTAAAAATTTACGTTTCCTCGATTTTATATTTAAGAAAATGTACCTATGGATAATGACTATTTTTGGGTAAATGCGATTTTTATTGTCATTCTTTTGACGATTTATCTAACAATCATCAGACGAATATATAAACAAAAAATCCACCTTTATATTTATACAGCCGTTTGGGCTTTACTGGTTTTGGGAAACCAAATTGTTGGTAAGCCATATACCATTGATATACAAACACTTATCGTTGTTTATAGCGCATGGTTAACGTTTTTAATAGGGGCAATAGGTGTCTATTTGTATTATACGCCAGAGAAAATAAATGTGGAAAAGACGGTATTATATTCAGTAAAAAGGCTGCAATTCAGTTTAGTCGTTCTCATTTTTTTGAGTCTTATTGCCAATTATTATTTTTATCAAACATCATTTGCAAAACTTCAAGGTGTCAATAATTTAACATATTTAAGAACAAGCGCAGCTCGTGATGTTTTGACGGAGCCTAATATGTTTTATAATCTATTCGGGCGTTCCTACAATATTTATATCCCAATGGCATTTCTGTTGTATTACAGGCAAAAACTATCCACATTTCTTTTAGCCGCCATTCTTGTCGTTGCATTTTTAACCAGTGCCGCCGCTTTCACACGCGCGCCTATCCTGTATGTTTTGGTGTGTATCATTGTTTCGGTTGTTTTATCGGGTAAACAAATTCGCTTGAATAAAACTACGATCAGTATTGCCGCCAGCTTTTTGGGCATGCTCTATTATTTGACAAATGAAATCAATACTCAACTCTCACAAGTAAAAATAAAAAATGCTGATGAATTGCTTGTTAATTCATTTTTTGTTTATATCTGGGGTGGGATAAGAGCATATCAAACGATTTTGGAAGGTACTTATAGGGATTTCGGAAGTAAGTTGTATGATAGCAGTTTTTATTCATTTGACTTTTTCCATTATTTTTTGAAACGATTTGGCGTAATAGACAAATACCCTAATCTCATCAGAGAGTACATGCCGGGCGATGTTTTGCCAACCAATGTTTACACGTATTTAGATTGTTTTACCCTTGATTTTGGTATCACGGGGGCTTTAGTCGGCTCATTAATTATAGGAATAATAACTACTTATTTTGCCGTTCAAGCGCAGTTTAAGCGGACAATAACGATGATGTCTATCTACTGTTTTTGCTGTATGGGTATGGCAATTATCTTTATGAATAATGAATTTATTAGAAATACTGTCTTTTTAATGCTCATTCCTTTAGCTTTTGTTGAATTTTTAGCTCGTCTGAATATGGATACAAATCCAGATGCTGATTCGATTTCTGTAGTATGATAATAATGAAAATTCATGGTGGTTTGGGCAATCAAATGTTTCAATACGCCCTCGGTCGCCATTTGTCGTTGCTTAATAATGTAGCACTCAAATTAGATACTTCTTTTTATACAAAACGGCATCGAAAAGACACAAATAGAGAATTTAAATTGTCTATATTTAATTGCCAGCTAACACTTTGTAACGAAAGCGACATGGAAAAACTTGTTTTATTTCCAAAATTAATGGAATGGAATAAATGGCTAAATCGGCTGCATGTTAACTTTTTGCCTAACTATATTTATGAAAAGGCATTCACTTTTGACCCTAATATTCTCAAACCAAAAGATAAAATCTATTTAGAAGGTTACTGGCAGTCCCCTCAGTATTTTGATGCGATTAAAGATGTCATTCGACAAGATTTTACGTTCAAAGAGAATATAAATGAAATGAATAAAGATTTAGCAAAACAAATAGAAGTAACACAAAGTGTCGCTATTCATATTCGTAGAGGTGATTTTCTTACAAATCAATTGCATAATACTTTTGAGATGAGTTATATACACAATGCGATCCAATTTATTGTTAGTAAATTAGGTGAAAATATAAAGTTATTCATTTTTTCTGATGATTTAGATTGGTGCAAAATGAATTTAACATTCATATATCCAGAACTACAAAGATATTATTGTGACGGTGGTGGTACGAAAGAAGATTTACACCTTATGTCGTTATGCAAATATTTTATTATTGCAAATAGTTCTTTTTCTTGGTGGGCTGCTTGGCTTTCTAATTACAAGAATAAACTAATTATAGCGCCTAAAAACTGGTACAACGATAATAAAAAAAACTCACAGGATTTATTACCAAGTGATTGGATAAAAATCTAAATATTAATCTATTTTTTTTTACTAAATTTAACAGAATGAAAAAACTCCTTATTAGGTTTATTGGAGATTACAATTGGTTAAGGGTGACAATTCTAATAAAAACTTTATTTTTTGCTCGTCAAGAAAAAGAAGAAAACAATAAAAGACGATTGTTCTACTCCCAGTTTGTTAGCCAAAACGATTTGTGCTTTGATGTTGGTGCTAACATTGGTAATAGGATTACGCCTATCTTGAATTTAGGTGCAAAAGTTGTGGCTATTGAACCACAAAAGAACTGTTACCGATATTTACAATACAAATTTGGTGATAAAATAGAAATTGTTACTAAAGGTTTGAGTGAATCTGAATCAATAAAAGATTTTTATATTTCAGATGAGTCAACAATATCCTCATTTTCGGAAAGTTGGATTGACGCTGTAAAACAAAGCCGTTTTAAGAACTCTCAATGGAATAAAGTTGAAAAAATTGAGATGACCACACTTGATATCCTAATTGAACAATATGGTGTCCCTGTTTTTATAAAAATTGATGTAGAAGGTTATGAATTAAACGTTTTAAAAGGGCTGACGAAGCCTGTTAAAATGATAAGCTTTGAATATACAGTACCCGAACAAATAGATAAAGTAATTGATTGTATTACTCAAATCAATAAATATAATAGCAATGTAGAATTCAATTTCTGTGCATTGGAAAGTATGACTCTTTCATTACCTAAATGGCTACTAATAGATGATATGATAAAATATGCTAATAGTAATAACTTTTTAGAAACAGGTTTTGGTGATATCTATGCTCAAACAAAAATTAAATGAGCAAATTGGTAAGCATAGGTATGGGTGTCTATAATGGTTCGCAGTTCATTGAAGATGCTATTACGTCCATTATAAAGCAAACCTATACGAATTGGGAACTTATCATTTTCGATGATGGCTCGACGGATGATACACTTGAAAGAATAAAGAGCTTTGACGATAGACGAATTAAAATTTTTAGTGATGGTCGAAACAAAGGGTTGCCAAAAAGGTTGAATGAATGCATTGAGTTAAGCCGTGGTTTTTACTTTGCTCGAATGGACGGAGACGATATTATGATGCCCAACAGATTAGAAACACAAGTGAATTACCTCGAAACGCATAAGGATATTGACGTAATCGGCAGTTTAGCTATTATGATTGATGACAAAACGCAAGTTTTTGCCAAAAAAAAAAAGTATGTACCTCAAAGCCTTTACGATATCATTCGAAGCGGTAGCTACTTCATACATCCGACGGTCATGGCTCGTTTAACTTGGTTTAAACAACACAAATACGACGCAGGAGGCTATCGCGGGGAGGATTATGATTTGTGGATTAGAACTTTTGAAACTTCTAAATTTTTTATCTCCGATGACTACCTACTTTTTTACAGAGAAGTTTTGGTAACCTACAAAAGTAAGTACTACCAAGGTTACGTTTTGGCTAAAAGGGTTTTGCAGAAATACAGGGACAAAATGCCTAATTCACTTTATTATTCAACCGTTGGAAAGGCTTATATCAAGTATTTACTGTTTGATGTTTTCAAAAAATTGGGTTTGTTGAATCGCAAAACAAATATGGATAGCGATGAAAAGGTGCATTTTCAAGCACAATTAGACCAAATAATCCAAAAATACTGAGGGGGTATGTGCCGCATAAATGGTTTTATAGATTTCGATGGTCAACGTATTTATGACAAACAGGCAACGCTTGTACGGATGCGTGATACCATGTCTTATGGCGGACCTGATAATGGTGGGCAATACATCAGCGAAAACCTATATCTTGGACATCGCCGCTTGTCCATTATTGACCTATCAGCCGCGGGCAATCAACCTTTTGAATGGGACAATTATGTCCTTGTTTTTAATGGAGAAATATATAATTATCAAGAAATACGCCTTGAATTACAAGCATTAGGCTATAATTTTCAATCGGGCTCGGATACCGAAGTTTTGCTCAAATCCTTTAAAGAATGGGGTAAAAATGCGGTTCATAAATACAGAGGCATGTTTGCCTTTGCGTTGTGGGACAAGCAGACAAAAAAGTTACTTTTGTGCAGAGATAGGGTAGGGGTGAAGCCGCTTTACTGGTATTGGCGGGATGGTTTATTTATGTTCGCATCGGAGTTAAAAGCCTTTCATGAACATCCTTATTTTGACAAAACCATCAATCAAGCAGCGGTTTCGTTATTTTTACAACAAGGCTACATTACAGCCCCGCTCAGTATATTTGAGTCTGTTCACAAAGTAAATCCGGGTCATTTTGTTGAAATCGATATAACAACCCAAAAAGTTATTTTGGAATCATATTGGGATATTGAGACCATTTTTGACGAAAAAACGCTGGATACAAGGGATGAAAATGCGATTTTAGAAGAGTTAGAACCGCTTCTGAGTGAAAGTTTTGGTCTGCGTATGGTTGCTGACGTGCCTGTTGGTATGTTTTTAAGTGGGGGCATTGATTCGTCTCTCGTGGTCGCCCTTTTACAAAAACAAACCAATCAGCAACTCAAAACATTTACAATTGGCTTTGAGGATGCACGTTATAATGAAGCGCATTTTGCAAAAAAAATAGCGCAACATATCGGTACTGACCATACCGAATTATATTGTTCAGAGGCTGATTTCAAAAAAGTTATCCCTAAAATTGCGAATTTTTATGACGAACCCTTTGGTGATAGTTCCTGTATTCCGACGTTCATAGTTGCTCAATTAGCCAAAGAGCATGTTAAAGTGAGCCTTTCGGCTGATGGCGGCGATGAAATTTTTGGCGGGTATACAAAGTATGAAATAACCAAAAATGTATTTCCTCAATTACAGAAAATACCACATCCTGTTCGCCAATTGCTACATCATTTTGCCGCACCCATTAACCCTCATTGGGTCGAAAAAAACGCTTCAAAGCTGCCTATACTGAGGGGGTATTCGGGTGTTGGGAATAAATTCTCAAAATTCAAAAAAGGCATTGGCGCAGCCAATATTGTTGATTTTTTCAATCAATCGTCAACATATACGACTTCAGAGGGCTTAAAAAAGTTATTTCCATTATATATTCCTAGGTTTTCGCCTAAAGGAAAGCCGCCTCATCAAAACCGCCTTATTTCATATTTGGGCATGATTGACATAAAAACCTATCTGGAAGGAGACATTATGACAAAAGTGGATAGAGCGACTATGCAAGTGGCATTGGAAGGTCGCGAACCTTTTTTAGACCATAAAATCATTGAATTTGCTTGTGCTCTGCCTGATTCTCTCAAAATAAAAGATAAGCAAGCGAAGTATTTGTTGCGTAAGATTTTGTACAAATACGTGCCTAAAGATATGATAGAACGTCCGAAGCAAGGTTTTGCAATTCCATTAGAACAATGGTTGAAAACTGAAGTATTGCAAAAAGAATTGAATGAGCTTTGTAACAATTCGGGCTTTATATCCGTATTCCAACTAAATAAAAAGGTTTTGCAAAAACTTATTGTTGATTTTTTAGGAAATAGAAGGTATCAAAACGCTCATTTCATTTGGTTTTTGTATATTCTTTTTTCATGGTATAAAAGGTGGATTGTAGGTGAGTTAAACAGATAAATTATTTATGCCAAGAGTATTACGCATATTAAACAGACTTAATTTGGGCGGTCCAACGTTGAATGTGGCTTATTTGACTAAATATCTGGAGCCTGAATTTGAAACTGTTTTGTTGGCTGGTCAAAAAGATGAGTCAGAAGCAAGTTCAGAGTTTATTGTCAATCAATTAGGGATAAATCCACGGTATGTACGTTCGATGTATCGGTCGCTCAATCCATTCAAAGACGTTGCAGCTTACTTTGAAATTAAGCGTTTTATAGCAGAATTTAAGCCTGATATTGTTCATACACATGCGGCGAAGTCAGGTGCGTTAGGGCGTTTGGCAGCGATTAGGTCGGGTGTGCCAGTTATCGTTCATACTTTTCATGGTCATGTATTTCATTCCTATTTTGGACGCTTCAAATCATGGATTTTCCTTCAAATTGAGCGTTATTTAGCGAAAAAGACGACAAAAATCATTGCAATAAGCGAAGCACAGCATTATGAAATTGCTGAAATTTTCAAAATAGCCCCCCTCAGTAAATTTACGATAATTCCTCTTGGATTTGACTTGGATAGGTTTCAAATCAACCAGGAAGAGAAGCGAGCGGCTTTTCGAACGGAGTTTGGCATACAGGATGACGTGATTTGCATTGGTATTGTTGGTAGGCTTGTGCCAGTTAAAAATCATGCTCTTTTTTTACGTTCTTTAGATTTTTTGAATAAAAATGCGACACAAAAATATTGTGCATTTATTGTTGGAGACGGTGAAAGCCGTGCAGAAATAGAGCAAGTGGCTAAGGATTTAAAGATTTCTTATATAACGGAATCTCATCCAAAAGTAATTAATGAGACTCAACTTGTGTTCACATCTTGGCGACGAGATATTGATTGTGTCAATGCAGGTATGGATATCATCGCTTTGACATCTATCAACGAAGGAACACCTGTTAGTTTAATTGAAGCACAAGCAGCGAATAAAGCGATTGTTTCAACACGGGTAGGGGGTATTAAAGACATTGTTATTGAAGGCGAAACGGCACTATTGAGTGATATAGGAGATGAAATGATGTTCTTTCAGAACCTTTTACGTTTGGTTGAAGATGCGCATTTTCGTCATAAGATAGGTAAAAAGGGATACAAATTTGTTATTGAGAAATTCTCGTATCAACGCTTAGTAAGTGATGTTAAGCTGTTGTATAATGCATTGTTAGCATCTTAAAAGAGAAAACATTTTCAGATTCTCAAAAAGATATTGGCCTGCTTAAATAATAAATTTATGCTTTGTGTTTTAAAAGATATTTTGATTTTATATTTGTCTCATGGTTTGTTAATAATAAATATTCTTCTAACTTTGAGCTTGATGCTTATTTGCACAAAATATATGAAAAGAATTTCCTTTTTTATCAAACTTTAGAAGGTAACCAAGACTGGCTTTAAACTCAGTTTTTTTAGCAAAAAAGACAAAATTTTAGTATAGTAATGCTGATAAAGGAAATTCAACTAACAAAAAAATACAAACGTATCGTTCAAATTGAAATGAACGAAATCTCAAGTTCAGTCATTGACTCCCTCATTGCTAAGGGTAAATTGCCTAATTTTGCGAAGCTACAACGCAACTGGACTTTTTTGAAAACGACTTCCGAAACTGAATACGAGAAACTCGAGCCGTGGATTCAATGGGTGACGGTGCATACAGGTAAAACGTATGACGAACATCGCATTTTTCACCTCAGCGATGTGCACCAACTCCAACACAAACAAATTTGGGAAACGCTCAGTGAACAAAACATTGAGTCGGGCATTATTGGCAGTATGAATGTGTTGCGGCGTAATACTGAGGGGGGCATTTTTTTCTCCGATCCTTGGGCAATTCAAAACGAAACGTATCCTGCGAGTCTTCGCCCTTTGTGGGAAATCATTTCTCGGCGTGTACAAGGACATGCCACTTCCAATGTTACATTGAGCGATATCATACAAGGGTTAAAATCTTGTTTACAATTTCGCTTACCTGCCAAGCTCTATGTAAAAATGGCTTATCAAATCATCAGTCAGAAATTGAATCCTAAAAATAAATGGAAATTGGCAACTGTTTTTGATTGGTTTTTGGTACATATCTTTAAAAACGTTCTTAAAAAGACATCTTTTGGCTTTTATACCTTGTTTCTGAATGCCACAGCCCATTACCAACATCACTATTGGCGGTCTTTTGATGGAAAAGATTTTGATCCATCCATAAAATATCCCGATATCAATGATGACGATGATCCGATGACGTATGGCTATACTGAATACGATAAAATTTTGGGTGAAATTTTTACTATCACTGAACGGGATCCAGATACATTGGTCGTCATACTTTCTGCTTTGTCGCAAATTCCTTATACTGCGAAAGAAGCAGAAGGCGGTATGAATTATTACAGACTCAACGACCACAAAACCTTTGCTCAATCCATTGGATTAGGGGCTGAATACGAAATTTTCCCGATGATGAGCCGTGATTGGCAAATCAAATATACGGATAATATTGATTGTCAAAAAGCACTTAATATCTTGCGCCATTTAACAATTAATGGGGAAGAATTATTCAAAACGAAGGAGGATACTGAGGGGTTCATTTTTGTTGAAACAAATTATTCTAAAGGTATAAAAGATACGGACATCATATTAGATAAACACGGAAACAGTGTTGCTAAATTTACAGATGTTTTTACCAATACGGCTATCAAAAGTGGACATCACACTGGGCTTGGTAATCTTTGGCTTTCTGATAAACAGTTAAATTTGCCCCATGGCAGCAAAGTGCCACTTACTTTCCTTTACGACTTTACAAAGGAAGCTTTAGGTACGAAAAAAAAGCTTCAAACTCTTTAAATGAATAGAAAAGAAGCTATCTTAAAAGGTGCAGATAGTTTTTTAATCAAATAAAATAACTATGAAAGTTGCTCTCATTACAGGTGTCACTGGTCAAGACGGTGCATACCTCGCTGAACTCCTTTTGTCAAAAGGCTATAAAGTTCATGGCATAAAACGCCGCGCCTCATTGTTCAATACCGATAGGATTGATCATTTGTATCAAGATCCACACGTAGATAATGTAAATTTTGTGCTACATTACGGCGATTTGACAGATTCAACCAATCTCATCCGCATCATTCAAGAAATTCAGCCCGACGAAATTTACAATTTAGGCGCTATGTCGCACGTACAGGTGTCCTTTGAAATGCCTGAATATGCTGCTGATGCAGACGGAATTGGTACTTTACGGCTTCTCGAAGCCATTCGTTTATTGGGTTTAACAAAAAAAACACGCATTTATCAAGCCTCAACCTCTGAACTCTATGGTTTGGTTCAAGAAGTGCCACAGTCCGAAAAAACGCCTTTCTATCCGCGTTCACCTTATGCTGTTGCAAAACTGTATGCGTATTGGATAACAGTCAATTACCGTGAGGCTTACGATATGTTTGCCTGTAACGGCATTTTGTTCAACCACGAATCACCTTTGCGTGGAGAGACTTTCGTGACCCGTAAAATTACCCGTGCAGTTGCGAAAATCGCACTCGGTTTGCAAGATAAAATGTACATGGGCAACCTCGATGCCAAACGCGATTGGGGTCATGCGAAGGACTATGTTGAAGCGATGTACTTGATTTTGCAGCAAGATATACCCGAAGACTTTGTTATTGCTACGGGCGTAACAACAGAAGTTCGGGAATTTATTCGCATGGCTTTTGCGGAAGTCGGTATTGTCGTCGTCTTTAAAGGGGTAGGGATTGATGAAAAAGGTTATGTTGTGGCGTGTACAAATCCTGATTATCAACTTGAAATGGGTCGCGAAGTCGTCTCTATTGACCCCCGGTATTTCCGCCCAACTGAAGTTGAATTGCTTATTGGCGATCCAACAAAAGCCAAAACGAAATTAAATTGGCAACCCAAATACGATTTGGTAGCACTTGTTCAAGAAATGGTTGAAGCCGATTTAATTCTCTTCAAAAAAGAGAAAATACTACAAGAGGCTGGTTTTGAAACCAAAAATCAGTACGAATAATAAATGGATAGTTGATACCGGATAATGAATAATAGATAATGTAAAATACACTTTGTTATTATATGCTATACATAATCTATTATCCGCTATCAAAAAGCTCTTTCTTTTGAAAGGGCTTTTTGCGTTTTAAGCCATACCTTCGCATAATCATAAAACTTTCAAATAATGAAAAACATTAAAATTCTCCTCGTTTTCCTTGCTTTTACTTGTCAAATGACCTTTGCACAAGGCGTGGGCTACCCCCTCAGTAATGAGCCTGTTTATCACGCTATGAATAGGTTTGAAATTTTGTACGGCAATCCTGCCTTGTTTTTTTCTGCTCAAAAGACATTTACGCGTGGCGATTTAACACGTTATGCACATATGCTCGATACGACGACGAGTATCCATTTATCAGATTTAGACAAAAAAGACATTCGTTATATCTACGATGACAACAACGATTGGCTGCTACAATCAGCTGAACCGACCACTTTAGCGGGCAAAAATGAACCTCTTATTGGCGCATTAGACCCCCCTCAGTATCGGACGAATAAAAAGCCACTTTTGAAGTATTTTTATAAAACCCCTGCTAATTTTTGGGAAATAGACACTAAAAATTTCAGCCTTCGTGTCAACCCAATCATCAATTTTAACTTAGGCAATGATCGTAATGATGCGGAATTGGTTTTTAAGAATCAACGCGGCGTGGAACTTCGTGGTAGTATTGACAATCGTGTTTATTTTTATACCAATATACTTGAAACACAATCCCGATTTCCAAATTATAGTACAGAATGGGTCATGAAACATCAAGCTGTACCTGGATCCGGGTTTTATAAAGACTACACAAGTCTGGTTTTTAACATCAAAAATGGCTATGATTATCTCAATGCTCAAGGTCTCATCGGTTTTAATGCGACTAAACACATTGGTATTCAGTTTGGTCATGGCAACAATTTTATTGGTGATGGTATGCGGTCATTGTTTTTATCTGATTTTTCAAATAATTACTTTTTCCTCAAACTCAATACAAAGGTTTGGAAATTTCAATACCAAAATATTTTTGCAGAGTTAAGTAATCAAGCTTCAGGGAATGACCTTTTGGCAAAGAAATTTATTGCCCTGCACCATTTGAGTTACAATGTGACGCCTAACCTCAATTTTGGGATTTTTGAATCCGTTATTGCAAGCCGTAAACAGCAATTTGAGTTGCAATATTTAAACCCTCTTATTTTTTATCGCAGTGTTGAACATTCATTGGGTAGCCCTGATAATGTCAATGTGGGTGCCAATTTCAAATGGAATATTGCCAAAAAGGTTCAAGTTTATGGTCAATTGTTGCTTGATGAGTTCTATTTTAGAGAAATCATCGCCGCCAAAGAAGGTTGGTGGGCGAATAAATACGGTGGGCAAATGGGTATTAAATATCCCAATGCTTTGGGTATTGACCATCTCGACCTTCAGTTTGAATTTAATAAAATACGTCCGTTCACTTTCACACATGGCGACAGCACCAACAGTTTCAGTCATGCCGGTCAGCCTTTGGCGCATCCGCTTGGCGCAAATTTCAAAGAAATCCTTTTGCGTGCCAGATACCAACCCCTCAGTAAACTCGTCTTTGATGGACGTATAATGAGTGCCACGCAAGGCGAAAGCAGCAAGACACGCAATTGGGGGGAAGACCCAATTGTGCCTTATACGAATCGATCAGGTGATTATGGCTACTTCACTGGCGAAGGCGTGAAAGCTAAAATTTTGCTCGTATCGCTGGATATCAGTTACCAAATCTACCACAATATGTTCTTAGATGTCAATGTTTTAGCCCGTAAAAAAGACAGCGACGACCCAACGCGTAACCAAAGAACGCTCTTTATTGGTGGTGGTTTTCGGATGAATATTGGACAAACTAAATTAATGTTTTAACTATTTTTCTAACACGATTTTTTCTAACACGAATTACACGAATTACACGAATTACACGAATTACTATTATGGTTTAAAAGCGAGACATCAGTAGAAAAAAAATTCGTGTAATTCGTGTTAGAAATAAACCGTGTAATGGAATTTATGTTTGTTAGTAAGTCACTATCGGAATATCCAAATCTAAATCCTGCTCATTTAACACAGGGTTTTGCTCTGTGACACGACCGATTTTTTGGTTTTTGACCAAATTTGGCACACGCCGCTTGATAAAACCATAAATCTCATTAATTGTTATCTTGCGATTATTGTCAATATCGCTACTAAATGCACCGTTCTCATCGGTGCATTTTTTATTTGTAAATGCCTCAATCAAGGCTTCTGTAAATGCCCCATTTTGCCAATCGTAATCTTCATACGATTGTTCATCGCTGCGGCAAGACGTGATTGTCGTCGTGCCAATCGCTGCGCGGCTTAGTTTCATAAGTGATTCTGCATCTACCATTTCCTTCGCACCTTTGGCAGCACCGCTGTGACATGCATCGATAAAAATCAATTTATGACAAGTCACTTTTTCCAATGAAGCCAACGCAATGTCTTGATAATCAATCGCAAAATCATCGCCATCGCTCGGATTATAATCGGACGGCAAAAGTTTAAACCGTTTATCAGCACTTGTTTTGCCATGGCTGGAAATGAAAACAACTAAATAATCTTTGCTGAAAATACGGTTCTCAACATTGGGGTTTTCGTAATTATCTTTTATGTTTTTAAAAGCTTTGCGAATGCCCCGTTCGGTTGTTAATATTGAATCCGTGAGTGCCGTTGTAAACACCTGTTTGAACAATCCTCTCGATTGGTTCGCTAATGTGGTCGCAAAATCTTTAGCATCTTTAGCCGTGTATTTCAAATCTTTATTTGTTGTACCAATACTTAAAATATGTAGATTTGGACGTTCTGGGTCGTAACGAATAATCATTGTATTACTTCTGATAATGCCTTTATTCGTCGTTAATTCTACGCGCACTTGATAGGACTTTGCGGTATTAAAAGACAACTTTGCGCTATACGTTTGTCGATATATATTGTCGCGTTCAGTCGGTGGCGATAAGTCTGCAACGTCCATTTTGCTGCCATCAAGCGGTTTTTCATCTACAAAAACACGGAATTGCTCACGTTTTAAAGGTTCATACGCATCTACATTCAGTTCTATCTCAAAATCAGGTTTAGTGGTAACAACGTTTTGGATATTCGTCCGATATTCATCTGGGGTGTGCCATGTAATTTGAGTGCCCACATTTTGATTGCGTTTTGGTTGAATATCAAATGCCACTTTATCTCTCAAAACGTCTTCTTCAAGCAGTACAGCCGTCACTTTTGTTTTTACATGCACCCCCTCAGTAATTGGCTTCAATTTCAGCGTTATTTCTCTTGATTTTCCGGCGGCAATGGGTTGTATTCTGTCAAAAAATGACAAATTTGTTGCCATCAAATCATGCGGCAATTCAAAAGCTACACGCAGGGTTTTTGTCGGTTGCGTTGTTGGATTTTCTATGACAAATGTCAAAGCTGTATCGCTCGCCACATTAGGCATCGGGCGGATATAAACCAATTTTGACGCACTTTTTCTAACCGTAATCGCTTTATTGAAAGTCGTAAACACTTTATTGTTAACCAAAACTTGTGCGTCTATAATGTATTGATTGTCAAGCAATCCGACCAAAGAGCTGATAGGAATAATGACTCGTCGTGTCTCATTTTTCTTCATAAATCCTAAATAACTCATGGGCGGCACAATGATTTCTGGTACAGGGCTTTTTAGTTGCAATTGCACGTTTTTTATGATGTATGGTGTGGTGTTTTTTATGTCCACACTCAAAAATGTTTGCTGATTGGATTCCAAATAATCAGTGCCATTTACTTTCCAATCCCTAAATTGAAACGTGTTTTCAGTTAGCGGCGATTGCTCAAACGCATTGTCTTCATTTGTCTTGAATGTATAATACAACACGTCTTTACCGCCTTTTCCTTTCAAAAAACCTGTTGTATTTGAGAATAAACCATAACTCCCATCGTACAAATTAAAAATATAACTCCCATCGTCATCTTGTTTGCCGCCATCATTTGTTTCACGCAACATTTTTCCACTTTCATCGGTGCGTACAATATAAATTTGCCGCGTCCTTGCATCGGGCACATGAGAAAGCGTTGAACCGACAAGTATGTAATGTTCATTCGCTGTTTGTAGGATTGACGTGCCGAAATCAAAGTCTGCGCCGCCGTAATTTTCTTGCCACTGTTGATTGCCGCCCATGTCGAGTTTAAGCAGCCAGGCATTCATCTTTTTGCCGCGCGTATTGTCTGTTCTGCCTACTATTGCGTAGCCACCATCAGATGTTTTGATGATTTGCGCCGCTTCTTCATAAGTATTCGCTTCACCAAAACGCTTGTTGATATTTGTCGCGTTTCCTTGTTTATCTATTTTGAACAACCAAATATCGGCGCCTTTTACCAACTCCGTTTTTCGGGTATCGCCGACTAAAACAAGCCCCCCCTCAGTATCTCCGACCCCACTTCTGATATTTTTGACGTGTCGCCCGATGTTAAACTGTTTGTCAAATATTTTTTTCTCATCAGCTTCTTTTACAACCCATATATCTGATTGCTTTTGATTGTTTTGATAACCTGCAAAGAAAACTTGACCTTCATCTGTCGTTACGACCACATTAAACGCATCATCGCCTGTTGTTCCGTAGGTTTTTTCACTCAAAACCTGTCCTTTCTCATTTACATACACCACCCAAGCATCCATTTTGCCATTTCCCTTACTGCGTGTACTACCCGCCAACACAAAATTGCCGTTTGGTAAAGCCGCAATAGATTGCAAAACATCATCATCTGCGCCCCCAAAACGCCGTTCCGTAACTTCTTGACCATACGCATTGAGTATGATTAAATAGCCATCTGAACCGCCTTTCGTTTCTGAAAAAGTTTCGCCAACGGCATAAACATTGCCGTTTAAAGCCTGTAATGCTTGATAAATGAACTCATTTTCAGTTCCACCAATGAGGCGTTCCGCTGTTTTATTGATTTGTTGCGCCATAATAAATGGTGCGTAAAGAATTGCGAGTAATATGATTATCTTCTTCATGTTCGTCATTTGATTTTAAAGTGATAGTGTACTTTTAAGACCTTTTTTTATCAAGAAAATACAATTTTTTAAAACCTTAAATGACCTTATATTCCTTATATGGTTTTTAAATATTGTGTTTTGAATCATATAAGGAATATAAGGTCATTTAAGGTCATTGCGATTTAAATTCAATAACAATCGGCACAATCGAGCCTTCACTTCGTGTGGCGGTTGAAAATGCCACTTGATGCAAAGACAAATTCGTATCTGCCGCAGGTATCATAATATCGCCCAATAATTTGTAAAAATAAGTATCAAAATCACCAGTCCATTTCTGAACTTTTTGGCAAAACTTAGAAAATCCCCAAATTTTGCGCGTCGAAAACAAAATGCAAATCCTATCTGTTCCTGCATAGTCCACCTTCAAAACCTTATTTGGGTGCGGCAAAACAATACGTGCACCATCGAGCATCATCAAAGGGGATTCATGAGAATCTCTGTATTGTCGTCCAAATTCTTCGTTGCGTGGAAACATGACCTTGACTTCATTGCGTGGATTGACGCTGATGATATAAATATACGCGCCACTTATTTTTGATGTCAAAGACAATTGAAACGCATCACCGACACGCCAATCTTTTTTCAAAACATCGTAATGTTCACCGATTTGTTCAACGCCGACGGCTTCAAAAATGGGCTCACGGTTGTCCGTCCATCTGCCTGTAAAGTAATTTATCTCAAAACTGCCCGACATTTCTACTAACTCACGCGGCGTTTGAACACCGACGTTTTCTGCTTTTTTTACTTGTTTAACTTCTGCTTTTGTTATCGGTTTTTGCTCTGTTTTAGGCGCATTTTGCTTTAAAACTATGGAACTTTCTTCTGTTTTATACGCCACTGTCCGTGCTATGGTGTAATTAACTTTTGTTTTTTCAAATCCCGTTTCCGTCACCACAAGCGGCTCATTTGCCGTTTGGTTTTTGTCCAAATAAATCACAAAAGCATAGCGGCAATACGCGCCCATGTCGTTGTATTTGATTTTTATAAAACCATCGCGCCCCCATATTTTTCCCCAACTGTTCATCAAAATAAAACAACGTGCATCGTCATCATACCCGACAATCACCATCGCATGACCCTCAACAGGCTCTTTTCCGATATTTGGATTCCAATAATCGGCTTCGCGGAGCGACATAAATTGAGCATTTATTTTCAAACCAATCGCCACAGGTTTTTTTTGAGCAAGTACTTTTCGGAGTAACAACACTTTTGTATCCCCCTCAGTATTTTTATCAAAAAGACGACTATAATCGGCAATAATATGGGCTTTTGCCTTGTCTTTTAGTTCACTTTCAGGACGTGAATAGCAGTCTTCAACCTTAAAATCAAATTCTTTTGCCAAACAATTGCCTCTATTTTTTATCAATTCTAACGCTTCCGACATATTGGTTAATGATTGACAATTGCTTTCGCTACTTCTAATTTGGTTGTAAACAAACAAGGCAGAAAAGGCTTCATCGGTTATTTTTCGCGTATCCGTTTCATTATTTTGAATCGCTTTTTCAATCGTCATCAAACCATATCCCACCGACCAACCAACGCACGAAGAAATTCGCCCTTGGTTGCCAGGCATCGGACAATACGGTTTTAAATTGACACTACGCGGCAAATCGGCTTTGCTACTCGGCAATAAAATTGTTGAAGTCGTGTCATAACCTGCATCATCGTCTGCTAAACCTGTAGCGTATTGCGCTTGAAGGGTATTGTGAAAGAATACGAAGACAAATAAAAAAAGGCATGTCGTTACGTTTAGTAAATTTTTAAAGTTTACTAAACGTTTTGACGCTTTTATTTGACTACTTAGTTTCATTGTTTTACAAATTGAAATAACTGTTTTATAAATTGTTATTGCCGTTCTTTATTATCTTTTTTACCCCCTCAGTATTTTTCTCATTTTGAACAGGTTTTTGCTTAACGCCCTTTGAATTATTGGGCTGTTTCAATGTTGATTTGCCTTCGACACCAAACTCTGTGGGCGGTTCTGTGGCATTATCCACGGGTATTTCGCCTTTTTGATTCTGGATTTCTTCGGTGGGTTTCGGTATTCTTTTACCGCCCGTTTCACCAGTATTGCCATTATTGATGTCACCATTGCCGTTATTATTGCCACCATTATGAGTGTCGCCATTATTCTTTCCATTATTGTTGTCATTGCCATTATTTTGATTATTTTGGTTATTATTACTCGCACTACCGTCTCGTGAAGGGTGCATTTTTACATCTGTTCGCAGCGTCGTTGTGCCGCTTAACTCCAACCACGTCGGTAAGCGATTCGGTACGACCAAATTTTGTTGGATGTATTGGTCGCTCATGTATTGTTTTTCAAATTTGGCGTTTTTGAAATATTGCGACAATTCACCCGCCGTCTTTATCAAGTCCATCAACACCAACAACAAAGCACTGCCGTCTTTTTCGGTCACATCCATCAGTGTTTGTTGGAAATTGGCTTTATAAAAATCTTCCAAACCATCAATTTTCCCTTTCAAACCATTGGCGTACATGTCAGGGAATTTGTTAATCATTTTCACCTTCTCTTTGTCCATAAAATCCTGTTTGATTTCAAGCATGATTTGATTAAATTTTGCGCCCGTCTTGTCATAAGCCATTTGCACACGCCGCACATCTTTGACGCTGTACGCATTTTGACGAGATATAAAATCTCGCGCATCGGTTTCCATTTGATTCTTAAAATCGCTGAACCGCACCATAAAGTCGCTCGTTTTAAACTTTTGAATAGCATTGCCAACGGCAATCGTTTCGCCTTTTGAAGTGCCCGTTGTAGGCGTGGTTGAAGTATCGTTGATTTGTGCAAGCACATTGCAAATACTGATGAGCGACACGCCGATTGAATAGATGAACATTTTCATTTTTTATATTTTTTTTTTATGAATGAATAGTAGAACGGATTTTAATCCGTTAATGATTATATGATTTGAACGGATTTTAATCCGTTAATGATTATATGATTTGAACGGATTAAAATCCGTTAATGATTATATGATTTGAACGGATTAAAATCCGTTAATGATTATATGATT
>JAYTUQ010000169.1:0-26480 GCA_043744455.1 Saprospiraceae bacterium
ATCCATTTTTAATATTTTTTCGATTTTTCTTAGAATTTTTTACTTTAAGAAGCCCATCTTTCGATTTGGCACGCAAAGGTATGTTTTAGTTTTAAATTACCAAAGATGTTTGCAAGTTTTTGTTTAAAATTTCCTTTATTCATAACAACGGACAATGGGTTGCACTTATAAAACCATATTTTCTGAATTTTCAAAAATTTAACGAATATAGTTTTGTGAAAGTACCCCCTCAGTAAATTAAGAAAAAAATTGCAAAACATGGCTTTTTACCGATATAATGTCAAATACTCACGCATAACAATTTTTTTATTCTTCGGATTGGTATATTCCACTTCATAAAGATATATACCTTCAGGTACTTGCAAGCCAACATTGTTTTTTTGTCCATTCCAACCCTCTACAGGACTTGTCGTTTCAAAAATCTTTTCGCCCCAACGATTCCAAATGGACATTCGAAAACTCTTCAAACCATACAAGAAACCTATTCCTTTGAAAATATCGTTTTCTGAATCATAATTAGGTGAAAAAGCATTGGGCATAAAAAAGGTCATTTCTGGCTCGATATAGATTTTTTTGAAAATAGAATCCACGCATCCATTATTGTTTTGAACAAAAAGTTTGACTGTTTGAACGCCTGTGTCACGGTATGTAAAACCAGGATTTTTTTGATTTGAATAAGCTTTATCGCTGAAATACCAACGCCAACCGATAACATCTGCTGATGAACTATCACTAAATGAAACAACGGGTTTTAAATTATTAATAACTTTAGGTGTCCAATAAAAGTCTGCTTTTGGAACAGATTTTACTTTTATCCAACTTCTGAAAGACGCTTCTTTGTAGCAGCCGATAGGAGAAGTTATCATCAATTTTATGGAAAATGTATCGGGATACGTATAGATATGACTCGGGCTGATGTCTCGTCCTGTCGTCCCATCCCCAAAATCCCAAACAATTTTGTAGGTCGTGTCAATAGGGGTGGAACGATTGATAAAAGATACTTTACTCGGCACACATCCAACAAATGTATTAGGCTCGACGATAAGTATGGGCGGAGCAGGTTGCCAGTTGAAGCTGATTGTGGTGTCACCTTTACATCCTACCCAATCCTTGACAATAAAACTAACATTTTTAGTACCAGGTGTTTTGAAAACATGGCTTGGTAGGAGCGTATTCGTATCGCGTGCGCCGTCGCCATAATCCCAAAACATATTTTTTAAGGGTATAGATGTGCGAACATCGCCATTGAATGCGACCGCACCTGCGACACAGGTATCGTATTTGATAGCAAAAGTTGGGAATAGTTTGCCACCTACCTTAACTGTAACAAAAGCGGAGTCTTGGCATTGGGTATTTGGATTTAGCCTTAATACGCCTTTATAAGTACCAGTATCCCTAAAGGTTATCGTCGGACTCCAATCAGTGAAACGAACGGTATTTCCCTGCATATTAAAATCCCAATAATAAGAAGTAATATTACTGCGGTCATAGCTTTGGTTGTTAATAGTTAACGTGACGTTTTCACAACCACTTAGGTAATACTCTTTACCAAGCGTTGAATCCGCAACAATGGCAGAAACAACAGTTCGTTTACATGATACAACATTAAACTGAAAATCTCTAAAAATTTTCCCTATCAAAATGCCATTTCGGTATTCTTCGACGCAAACAGTGACAACATATTGACCTAATGCATTGGGTATTCCTGTGATAATACCCGCATTTGGGTCTATTTTGACGATTGGGCTGCCACCCATAGGGGCATTTATCGAATAGTTAGGGAGTTTATAACTGACATATTGATAAGGTGGTTTGCCAATATTATTGCCTGTTGGCGAGGGTCCGGGCGTGCCACTTGAACTACCACCTACCAAAGCACCACAAAAACTATATACTAACTGGTCTCCCTCCGTATCGGAAGCTGAATGGTCGTAATTTAAGAGTTCATTAGCACAAATAATGGAGGGAGGAAAGTTATTGAAGGTTGGGCTACTGTTATTGGTTCGCTGCGATTCGGCGGTTATTTCAACGGTATATGTCGAGCCTGTAGTGCCTGGATTATAAATATTGGCGATAGAATTATTGCGACAACATCTTTGATAAGTTATGGCATAACTGGTTGTAGATTCTAATATGACTTCATCCCATTCATAAATGCCTTCTTCCACACCAATATTTGCCGGTATTTCGGAACAGGGTGGTTTATTAATAACAACATTGCTTTTACTTAGTATAGGGACTTGGCGACTGCTATAGAGTGTGTATGCGCCATTTGCACCTTGTGCTAGGACAGCAATAGGAGCATTCGCGTCCAAACCCGTACCGTTAGATCCATAAAGATCCCTATATATCTTCATTGTGAAATGATAGGTTATACGTTTGGTAAGGGTATCTTTTCTGACAAATTTATAGGTGATGACTCCGCCAACGATATGACTTGCCTTCAATACTGAGGGGGATAAAAATGAAAGACAAATTAAAACAATTTCAAAAATTAGTTGACTTTTTTTCACAATAGCAGTGCGTTGAGTGTTTTTTTTCAATAACGTGTTTTAATAAAAGGACATCAAAAGTAGATGAGATTTTGGCTGCTTGGCTGTTCTCTACTTTGTTTTTTTCGAAAATGTTTATAAATTGATGAAAATGTTAAAAATGTTATTACAAGATATGAAAAAGGTGTAATACTGAGGGGGGATTGTCATAACAACATATAGCTGGGGGCGATAAATATAGTTTAAGCCCAAATTTAGTAAATTATCGAAGTAAGGTTGCATAACTTTTTAGTTCAAACTTTTCACCTCGCGGTGAGACATATGTAACAACACATAGATATACGCCTTGTGGTGATGGCTCACCTTTATTATTTTTCAGACCATTCCAACTTTCATTGGGGTCTGATGTTTGAAAAATTTGTTCACCCCAACGATTAAATATTTTCATGTCGAAATCCTTCATCCCCTCAGTAATGCCCGTACCGCGGTACGAATCATTATGACCGTCTTCGTTAGGCGTAAAGGCATTGGGTAACCAATAAGTCACTTGCGGGATGACATCAATTAGCTTGACGATGGTATCCATACAACCAACATTGTTTGATGCTAGCAGTTTGACCCGTTGAACACCAGAATCTCGGAATTTAAAGGTGGGGTTTTGATTAATAGAATATCCTTGTGAGCCGAAAAACCATTGCCATTGTGTTGCATACAGCGATTTATCCGTAAAAATCACTGTATTTTTAAACGTCGAAACTTGTTCTGGTGAATAGACAAAATCGGCTTTCGTGCCTTGTTTGACTCTTATCCAGTTAGGAAAATTACGACTTGTTTTACACCCAATGGGGGAAATAACTTCAAGATTGACACTATAAGTGCCTGGAGTTTGATAAGTATAAGTAGGACTAATGGCTGAACCTTTGCCACCATCTCCAAAATCCCATTTTATGGTATAGGTTGAGTCTATGGGTTTAGAAATATTATTGAAAAATACTTTAACGGGGGAACAACCCGTAAATGTAGTGGGTTCAACCAATAAAAGGGGAGGAACAGGCAGCCATTGCAGATTTTTAGTGGTATCAGACTTACATCCTTTTTCATTTTCGATACTCAAAACGATTTTTTTTATACCCGGTGTTTGATATTGGTACGTAGGATTTTGTATAGAAGTATCTTTTCCCTCTCCAAAAGACCACCGCCATTTGATAATTTCACCAGAAGGTGAAGTGGAATTGTCCTTGAAAACGACAGGACCTGCTACACACGTGTCATAGGTAAAGCTAAAATCAGATTTAACAGCAGGAAAAATGCGAAAAAACAGGTTTATCGTATCAGCACACAATGTACCTGGATTTAAAAAAAGATTACCTCGGTAATTGCCCGTATCAGGAAAATTAACAACAGGATTCCATTCTTTAAACGTTTTTATTTGGTTTTGAATGGAAATATCGAAACGGAAATCGGTAATATATGTTCGGTCAAGGCTCAAATTAATAATAGGAACATTAGGATTGCCGCATGATTTTATCAAATAATTATTAGACCAAACTGAGTCCGCAGTTACTTTGCCTTTTACCGTTGGGTCGCATTTAGCCACATTGAATTGAAAATCCCGGTGTACTGTACCGAGAAGTTGTCCGTTTCGATATTCTGCGACGCAAACACCCACAACAAATTGTCCAAGTGTTTGAGGAATACCTGTAATTCTCCCAGTTCGGGAGTCAATACTCACAATAGGGTCACCTGCCAAAGGTTGTAAGTAGGTATAGGTCGGAGACTTGAAAGAGACATCGTTTGGGGCGGGCCAACAAGGCGGGTTAGGCGTTGTTCCGCTACATCCCGTATTCCCTCCTTTGCCACCACCGCCCAATGGTTGACAAAAAGAATAAACCAGTTGATCGCCTTCCGCATCAGCAGCAGAATGGTCAAAATTTAGTTTTTCATTTGCACAAATAACTATTGGGGGAAAATTTTTAAAAGTAGGTGAATTATTAGCTGTTTGTTGTCCCAAGGGTGTTATTTCTACGAAGTAGGTCGCTCCAACATCACCTGGCGCATTAATATTGTTGATAGTTTCATTTCGGCAACAACGTTGATACAAAATTACATAAGTGTCATTGATAATGGGCAAATCTTTTTCCCACTCATAAACCCCTTCTTCGACGCACACATCAGGCGGTATCAAACAGGGAATAATAGGTGTGGGCAAGCGGTCTGTTCTTCTAGTGAGCGGTACACCAAAAGACTCCACAAAAGCATTGGTTGTACCCCGATAAATGCCTATGGGCGCAATACCATCCAATTGAGCACCACCATTGGTGTAGCAATCACGCCAAATTTTCATAGTAAACCGATATTTATTTGATGTAGCAGTTTTTGAGACGACAGTATAAGTGATTTCACCACCTACGATGTGTTTTGCTACCAATACTGAGGGGGTCATTATGGTTAAAAGGCAAATTATTTTGAGAATATTTTTTAGGTACATTGGTGGTGTTTGTCGTTTTATAATTAAATATATTTAGGCATAAATAAAAAAAAATGATGGTGGTTTTGAGCAAAGCATCTACTTTTGTCGTTTAATAGTGTTTTAGATAAATTAAACACTATAAACGTTAAATCGTTGAAATTCGGTTGCGTTAAACAAAATTTTATTCCAATAAGTAAACAAATTTAAGGATTTATGTTTGAAAACGAAAAATTTTTAGAAATATTAAATACCCTACGTCAAGGGGGGGTCATTTTATACCCCACAGATACTATTTGGGGTATTGGTTGTGATGCGACCAATAATTCAGCCGTAAATAAAATAAGCGAAATCAAAAAACGAGAACCTGAAAAAGGTTATGTCCTTTTGGTAGATTCAATTGAAATGCTCAAAAAATATGTCGGCGACATTCATCCCCGGGTTGAGACGCTTTTAGCTTATCATGCTCGACCGCTCACTGTTATATACGATGAATCCTTTGGTGTGGCTTCTCACGTGTTAGCACCAAATGGCAGCGTGGCTATTCGGATTACACAAGATGTTTTTTGTCGCGAGTTAATAAAGCAATTTGGTAAACCCATTGTTTCTACTTCTGCCAATCGGTCAGGTGAACCTTTTCCATCTCATTACGGTGAAGTCAGTTCCGATATCCTTGAAATGGTTGATTTAGTCGTCAAATATAAACAAGACAGCAAAGAGCGTGGTGAGCCTTCCGTCATTGCTCGTTTTAATCCAGAACAGGAAGAGTTGGAGTTTTTGAGAGATTGATTTTATCTATTCTTTTTTTTTATTCATTAACTTACATAGTAGCTAAGTAAATTATGAAATTACGGTATAGAAAATTTGATTTACAACTAAAACACCCTTTCCGAATTGCCATTTATGCCCGAACCTTTACACCTTTGGTGTTGATAGAAATCGAAAAAAAAGGATTCATTGGTCGAGGTGAATGTTCAATGCCGCCGTATCTTGGAGAAAACCAAGATACGGCTTTTGCTTTTTACAATGAAGTGGTAAAAAACGGTATTTTGAAAAAATATGATTCCGATAGTATTGATATTGAGTCAATTATGAAAGAATTAGATGCTCTGAAAGAAGGTAACACCGCAGCAAAAGCAGCTATTGACATCGCCCTATACGACTTGAAAGGACAAATTGAACAAAAACCTGTTTGGCAAATTTTAGGCTCAAATCCCCATTTAATGCCGGTTACAAGTTGTACCCTCGGCATTGATACCCCCTCAGTATTGCGACAAAAAGTAGCCGAAGCGGATGAATTTTCAGTCTTAAAAATCAAACTCGGCTCTGAAAATGACCGTGAAATCATTCAAACCATTCGTGAAGTCACAGACAAGCCCTTGTATGCCGATGCCAATCAAGGATGGACAGATGTAAATGCTGCCCTTGATATGATTTTTTGGCTCTCAGAACAAGGTGTTTTATTGGTCGAACAACCATTACCAAAACACGATTTGGATGGGAATGCCCGTGTTACTGAGGGGGCACCTTTACTAATTTTTGCAGACGAAAGTTTCCAAAGATGCGCAGATTTTAGTAAAATTGCATTCGCATTTCATGGTATAAATATTAAATTGATGAAATCAACGGGTTTGTGCGAAGCCCAACGTATGATTGCCGAAGCACGTAAGCGCGATTTGAAAATTATGGTCGGATGCATGTCTGAAACTTCGTGTGGCACCATGGCAGGGGCGGCTCTTGCGCCACAATGCGATTTTGCAGATTTAGATGGACCCTGGCTCATTGCTAATAACCCATTTGAAACGCCAATACTGAGGGGGGGTAAAATTCAATTAAACAATATAAATGGTTTAGGTATAAAAAATAAAATTGTATGAGAACAAACGTAGATTCAGTAAAACAGGATTTAATAGACGGGGACTTAGTAAAAGCCTTGAAATCGCTCGACAGCACTTTACAAAATACCGAGTACGGCGATGGGCTTGTGCTTTTGCAAGGTCGTTACAACAGGTTGCTGAAAAACAAAATACTTGGCGTCATAGATGACAACGATGTTGATGCTGAAAGTAATAAGATAACACTTTCGGTTCTGAATTTGTTAAAAACAGTCAAATCTGATTTTTTCTCAAAAGAAATGAAGTTAGAACCTAATTTATTCTTTTTTGAGTCCCCTTATGAGGACATGACCCCTAAAGAGGAACGTATTTATAGCCAAAATTTTGAAAATAGCAAAACCCGTGCGATTGGTTGGGAGTTGCGAGGTACTTTCCCCGTGCTTCAATTTCCGATTTCGCTCGGTTTAAAATGGCGCGGTTTAAACTCTGAAAATGTCTATTCTGCGGACTATTTCGCTGATTTTACATTGTTACAAGGTTGGGGCGTATGTTGGTTGCATCGTCTATGGGGCTACAAAGACTACGGAAAATGGAAACCAGGCAAGTACCAAATAGAAGTTTCTCTGGATGATAATATCATCGGAAAAGGCAACTTTACCATTGTTTAAGCTATGAATATAACAAAAATTGACCTTTTTAAGCTCAACGTTCCCTTGACTGAACCTTTCGTCATAGCCATTGAGACAATTACTGATGCTGAAAGTGTAGCGGTTAGAATCACGACGGAAAGTGGTATCATTGGTTGGGGCGAATGTAATCCCTACCGCAGTATTGTAGGCGAAACACAAGGAACAGCTTTTGAGGCGGGTAAATTTTTGGCAAAAATACTGTTGCGCAACGAAATGCCTAACCAATCCGGAAGGGGGCAAAATGCAACAGCTACGACGCATTGCATACGCCTCATGGACAAAATGTTGGTAGGAAATCGCTGCATTAAGTCCGCTTTTGACATGGCGTTATACGACATTGCTTCACGTGCTGCCAATATGCCTCTTTATCAATTCCTGGGTGGGGCGAATAATCGGCAAATTACAACCGATATGACAGTTGGCATTAATACGCCTGTTCGTATGGCTGCTTCCGCTTTTAAGTTCAAAAATCAAGGTTTTCCCGCTATAAAAGTTAAATTAGGCACAACAATGAAGGAAGATGTTGCCCGTATTCGTGCCATTCGAGAAACCATTGGCAACACTTTGCCGCTCCGAATTGATGCCAATCAAGGTTGGGACGAAGCTACGGCAATAGCGACATTAAAAGCACTCGAACGTTTTGATATTGAACATTGTGAACAGCCAATAGCTGCTCGAAATATTGCAGGTATGGCACGTATAAAGGCAGCAAGTCCGATTCCAATCATGGCTGATGAATCCGTTTTTGACCATTTTGATGCCTTAAATTTGGTACAACATGCGGCTTGCGATTATTTCAATATCAAATTAGCTAAATCTGGAGGTATCTCTAATGCTTTGAAAATCAATGCAATAGCCGAAGCCGCGGGTATTAAATGTCAAGTAGGCTGCTTTTCAGAAACCCGTTTAGCTATGTCAGCTTTGATGCATTTTATTTTGGCTTGTCCCAATGTCGTGCATTTCGATTTAGATGCGCCCTTGATGTTGTCGTTTGACCCTGTTATTGGTGGCATAGTTTATGGTGAAAATGGCTCTGTTTTTATAGATGACGGACTCGGCATAGGTGCAAGTTTTGATGAAGATTTTTTGGAAGGATTAGAACGTTTTGAAGTTTATTAATTTTCCAACTTTTTTGTCATTCTGAGCGAACTGAAAAAATCTAAGTTGTTAATTTATCAAAATGACCAAAGTGTGATTTTTTTAATAAATTTAATATTTGGTATTTTGTTCTATATTTTACATATAGTTTTGTTTTTACAATTTTTTTTATTTAAGTTAAGAATAAAATTTTGTGAATTTGCACATTTATTTAAACTAAAGAAATACATGAGAAAACATATCATTGGATTCATATTGCTTTTCCAAACATGGATAATCTTTGCCTCGCCTATGTCAATAACGCTCTATATCAAAACAGACCAATTTGGCTATCGCCCCAATGATAAAAAAATAGCGGTCATAGCGCAACCCAAAGTGGGTTTTAATGCCCCAAGTAGCTACACACCAGGCACAACTTTCAAAGTGCGACGTTGGGACAACGATGTAGAGATATTTAGTGGAACGATAACCAGTTGGAAAAACGGTATCACGCATCCACAATCAGGTGACAAAGTTTGGTGGTTTGATTTTTCAAGTGTGACAACAGTGGGCGAGTTTTATGTCGAAGATGTGCAAAATAATTTGAGTTCAGGTAAATTTATCATACATAATGACGTATATACCAAACTTTTACGTGCTGCCACACATGCGCTTTTCTATCAACGTTGCGGAACGGCAATAACAGCAGCACACGGCGGCATATGGACACACGCCGCTTGTCACTTAGCGGCAAACCAAGATTTGGCGTGTCGAGATGTCGAAAATCCCAATAATGCGGCGACTGCAAAAGACCTCTCTGGCGGTTGGCACGATGCGGGCGACTACAATAAATATGTCAATTATGCTTACACACCCCTTCATAATCTCCTTTTTGCCTATCAAGAGACCCCCTCAGTATTTACCGACGATTGGGGCATTCCAGAAAGTCAAAATGGCATTCCTGACCTTTTAGACGAAGTGAAATACGAATTAGATTGGCTCATAAAAATGCAGCAAGCCGATGGTTCAGTGCTGAATAAAGTGTCTGTAACTGATTTTCGTACCGCTTCTCCGCCCAATAATGATGTAGCTAAACGGTATTATGGCAGAGCCTCAACGAGTGCGACATTGACGGTTGCGTCCGTTTTTGCCCATGCTTCCTTAGTTTTGAAGACTTTAAACCCCACTTATTCAGCAATTTTATTGACAAAAGCCCAAAATGCTTGGAATTGGGCAGTTGCTAACCCCTCGATCATGTATGCCAATACGGGCTTTCAAACCTCATCACCAGATGTCTCGACTTATGATATTTTGGCGCGAAAAATAGGTGCAGCCGCTATGCTTTTTGCAGCGACAAATCAAACGGCATATAAAACCTTTTTCGAGAGTAATTATGCCAGTTTACATTGCCTTCAATGGGAATATTTTTACTCTTTTGAAGCTACTTACAATGATATGGCACTATTTTACACAACTCTTTCAGGCATTTCTCCTACGGTTTCGACGACAATTTTGACAGGTTTTAGAAATTCTACGTTAAATACAGCCGAGTTGTATCCAAGTGTGCTTAACAATACAGACGCATATCGGGCTTACATGAAAGATGTGGATTATGTTTGGGGCAATAATATGCAAAAAGCACTGATGGGCGTAATGTATGAAAATATGATTCGGTACAACCAAAGCCCTTCTGAACATGCCAATTTCCGCACACAAGCACTCGACTATCTTCATTTTTTGCATGGTGTCAATCCCCTCAGTATCGTCATGTTGTCAAATACAGGTTCAATTGGTGCAGACAATTTTGCCACTCAAATCTACCATGAATGGACTGGTGATGGCACAAATTTTGATCAAAATCCCATTCCAGCGCTTTTAACAGGCGGTATCAACAAGGATTTTTCGGTCAAAACCATATCGCCACCTGCCAATCAACCAGTTCAAAAATCGTATAAAGACTGGAATACGAGCTACCCAGAAAACTCATGGGAAATCACAGAACCCAGCATTTCGTATCAAGGGGCTTACATCCGTTTGTTATCAAAATATGCAACGCGGACGGCTATTTCTCCCCTTGTTTCGCCTTTGGTTTTCGAGAAAAACGACCCCCTCAGTATTTTTCCAAATCCTGTAAAAACGAATTTAAAATTTCAATTTAATACCCTTTCCAATGAATCATTTATTGTAGAAGTCATTGACTTATTAGGTAAAGTTGTTTGGCGTGAGCAATACAAAAACGTTGACAGTCAACAAATTATGGAAGTTTATGTGGGTCATTTACCCCATGGCAATTATCATTTGAAAGTGTCAACAAAGCGGAATTTATTTACAAAATCTTTTGACATAACACATTGATTGTAAGGCAATAATTTAAATAAAACAAAAAAAATAAACTTAATAAATTGTAAGCAGTCTAATTCAAAAATTATGGTGCTTTCTACAAAATTTTGGAATTAATAGATAAATTAATAGAAATTTATATAACCTATAAAAACACTTGAAAAATGTATTCATTACCAGAAAATCAACCCAAAACCATTGTTTTTACACAATCGGGATATGCAGAAATCCGAACCGATGTCATTACTGCCAATCGGTCATTGTTTTCAAAAAAAGCATTTGATATCGATAATGTCATTTGTACTTTTTTTTGGGATAAAGTTTATGATTCACCGACGTATTTGACAGTCCAAATTGGTGAAAACGAACATGTCGAGCTTTTACCCACTTTTTTGGAATGTACAAATCACAGCTGCCAACCAAATTGTTTTTTTGATACCTTAAAGAAACAGATAATTTGTGTCACTCCGATAGAAATAGGAGATGAATTGACTTTTTTTTATCCTTCTGCCGAGTGGGACATGAATCAGCCATTTATGTGTATGTGTGGCAGTAAACATTGTGTAGGCATGGTGAAAGGTGCGAAATATTTACCTGAAAATGCCTTGAAATACCATCGTTTTACCGACTTTATTCAACAAAAATTGAGCTTAAATAATCAATGAATTTTATAAAAAATAAAGATAGTTACCATGTATGGGTATTGGCTCCATACTTAGAAACAGAAGACAAAAACCTCCAATATTACTACGATTACACCCAAAGCATCGCTGAATATAAAAAAGTTTTTGGCGAAGTCTACTGTACTTGGTCATGGGTAAATGTGACGATGGATAATATTGAAAACGTCATTTTTGACATTAAAAGCCAAACAATTATGACCAATATTGCCCTAAATCTATGCGATGGCGATGAAATTAATGGTGCGCCTGGCATCAGTGTCATTAATGCTTTAGAAAATAACAATGTGATTTATACAGGTGCAAAAGCTTTTTTTTATAATATTACTACTTCAAAAATACCCATGAAAAAAGCCTTCGACACACATCAGGTGGCGACGCCCGCTTGGAAAATTATTAAAAACGATACAGATATTCAAGGCATTTTCAACGAAATTGGACATTTATTGATTGTTAAACCTGCCGTTTCTGGCGGCAGCATGGGTTTGTCGGTCAAAAACGTGGTAGATACTGAGGGGGTATTTTTAGAAGCCATAATTGATATTAAACGGGGTTATCGCGGTTGGAAATTGGACGCTGATGGTATTTTCGTAGAGTCATTTATCAAAGGTCGAGAGTTCACCGTTTTTCTTATAGGGTCGTTTGATGACCCTGAAAAAATTATTGTTTACCCCCCTGCCGAACGTGTTTTTCACGTTTCTTTGCCCGAAAAAGAACAGTTTTTATCATTTGACCGTCTTTGGGAAACCTACGATGAAGAAAGCCCTATGCCCGATAACGGTTTTTTATACAACTATGCTCAACCCGAAGTTGAGTTAATTGCTATCCTAAAAGACCTAAGTATTCGCGCCTATCAAGCCGTTGGCGGCACAGGCTATGGACGAGTAGATATCAGAATGGATAATGAAACAGGCAAAATGTATGTTTTGGAAGTGAATGCCCAAAGCGGCATCAGTGAAGACGAAAATTATACATCCATAGGTGCCATTTTGCGTTTTGCCAATAAGTCTTTTACGCAATTAATTGTGGAAGTTTTGGAAGATGCTCTTATTAGACATAAAGTAATTATTTAGTCTAACACGAATTGCACGAATTAAAAAATTGATTTAAGTCTATTTTACGCTTTTAAATCATCAAATTCTTTAGTGCTAATTTGTGTTAAGGCTAAACTGTTAGGTCATAAAAATGCTTAAAAAATGAAAATCTGCGTATTGCAACCCGATTATTCAACGACAAATGTTGATTACAAGAACTATGACCCGCCTCGAAACTTGGCAAATTTGTGCCCAGATGATGTCGTAGATCATTGTTTTTTGAATAAATTGACGACCTACAAACAACTAAAAGCCCTTAGTAAAAAGGGTTACGACGTTTTTGTAAATCTATGCGAAGGTTATTTAGAATGGGAAGTTCCTTCGATTGATGTCATCCACGCCCTTGATTTACTTAATTTGCCTTACACGGGTCCAACTGTTACGCTTTATGACCCGCCCAAACCCTTGATGAAATATGTAGCATATTGTGCAGATGTGAAAACGCCCAATTCACTCGTTTTGTCAACTGGAGACCCCCTCAGTATAAACGTCGAAAAATGGGATTTTCCGCTCTTTGTCAAACCTGCAAAAGCAGGTGATAGTTTAGGTGTTGATGACCAATCTTTGGTACATACAAAAATAGACTTGATGAATAAAATAAATGCGTTAGCGATTCATTATGAAGAGGTATTGATTGAAAAATATATTGCTGGGAGAGAATTTTCGGTTTTAGTAGTGGCAAATTTAGATGGAAAAACGTGCAAAGTTTTTAAACCTGTGGAGTATGTTTTTCCTAAAAATAGATTTTTTAAAACGTATGCCATGAAAACATCAGAATTGCATACCGATACCCATGTCCCTTGCGATGACCCCATTTTAGAAGCAACGTTGAGGGCAGCAACCGAGAAAATATTTACAACTTTTGGTGGAGTAGGGTACGCTCGTTTGGATTTTAGGGTTGATGAAAACATGGATATTTATTTTTTAGAAATCAATTTTACCTGCTCCGTTTTTTATGAAGATGGCTACGAAGGGTCGGCGGATTATATTTTGAAGTTTGATTCTGCGGGAAAAAAGGGATTTTTAAATCATATTATCGAAGAAGGTATTGCAAGGTATCAAAAAAAACAAAAAAAGTACAAAATGAAAGGCAACGCATTGAGTGGTTTTGGTATTTTTGCCAATGAACAAATCGCAAAAAATGATATTATTTTTAAAGGAGAAGAACGGGTACAACGCATTGTAACAAAAAGATATGTTCAAGAGCAGTGGAATGAGAATCAGAAAAATAATTTTAGGCATTATGCCTATCCGATAAGCCAAGAAGTGTATATAATTTGGGATGAGAATCCAGAAAATTGGGCACCTCAAAATCATTCATGTAACCCAAATACGATGTATAAAAGTTTAAATGTCATTGCTTTAAAAGATATTAATGAGGGAGAAGAATTGACTTTAGATTATGCAACATTTTTAGATGAGAATATCGAACCGTTTGACTGTCATTGCCAAAGTGAATTTTGTAGAGGTAAAATCCGAGGTATGAAAGGCAATAGAATTGCTTGAAGAAAATCAGAAATGTATGGAAGGCTTAGGTTATATAAAGCGTATTATTTTTGCCAACAAATATCGTTTGGGCATTACTTATTTGCTTTTTAGCGTAGAAATGGCGGGTTCCTTGCTCAAACCATTTTTTTTGGGTGAAGCAGTGAACGATTTACTGAGGGGGGGCAATCAAGGGCTTCTCGTATTTTTAGCGGTGCATTTGGCATGGTTAATCGTGGGTACTTTACGCATGCGTTATGATACACGGACATATTCAAGCATCTACAACGACATTATTGTACAGTTTTTGTCGCGCAAAAAAAAGGATAACATTTCAAAATTGAGTGCTTTATCCTCTTTGTCAAGGGAATACACTGATTTTTTAGAGTATGATTTAATCTATATTTTAGAGGCTTTTTATAATATTTTAGGGTCATTGATATTAATCTATTTTTATGATAAACAAGTGATTTTCATTTGTTTAGCTGTTTTAGTACCCATCGTTTTTATCAGTCGTTTTTATGGTCAAAGAATGGGTATTTTGACCCAAAATAAAAATAATGAATTGGAAAGACAAGTTGAAGTCATCTCGACATTTAATCCTATTGAAATAAAAAAACACTATGATTTACTGCGTAAATGGCAAGTTAAAATATCGGACCAACAGGCATTTAATTTTGGTGTTATGGAGATATTTGTTTTGTTATTATTGGGTGCCGCGTTGATTGTTAGTACCCGTTATAATGCTCAAACACTAAATGCGGGAGAGATTATTGGTTTTTATTTTTACATATTAAAATTCGCTTCTGGCTTGGATACCATTCCATATATCACAGAAAAGTATGCGACTTTGAAAGATATTACCAAAAGAATAACAGATTATGATTTAGAGATTTGACAATTTTTTCAACCCTTTATGTTGTAGCAACGTAATTTGATGAAGTAGGGTAGTCCTTTCGAGTTACGACTTTTGGCATTGATTCTTTTTCAATTAAGGAAGCTGGAAAAGAAATTATAAAATTTGTACCCACGTTTTCTACTGATTCAAATCGAATAGTCGCTTCATATCTATCAACTATTTGCTTACATATTGCTAAGCCAATCCCTGTTCCTTCATATTGAGATGAGCGACTCAATCTTTGAAATAGACGGAAGATTTTATCGTTGTATTCTACTTTCATACCGATACCATTGTCTTTGACTTCAACAATATAATTATCGTTTTCCAATTTACCAGAAATCTGGATAATTGGTTTTTTATCATTAAACTTAAACGCATTACTGACTAAATTTTGAAATAGTTTTGATAAATGTAAACGAGTAATTTTAAGGGTTGGAAAATAACCATTTAATTCTATAACCGCATTGTTTTGTAACATCTCGGAATAAAAATAATTGTTTAACTCTATTAAAACATTAGAAAGTGAAGTCGCTTGTTTATAATTAGCTTCATCAGTTGCAATAGTTGAATATTCTAATAGAGCAGATATAAGACTTTCCATTTTTTTAACACCTACAATGACGAAATTCATATACTCACTTGCTTCTGTTGGTAAAAGTTTGGCGTAACGATTATTAATAATACTGACAAAACTATTTATGCTTCTTAAAGGTTCTTTTAAATCATGGGCAGAAGCATAAGCAAATTGTTTAAGTATTTCGTTTGATTTTTCCAAACGATCATTTTTTAATTCAATTTCTATATTTTTTTGAGATAGAAGTTTATTGTTTTTATTTTTTTGTTTAATATAGTAGAAAGTAAAAATAAAAGAAAAAAGGGCAAATAGTATAACAGAAACTAAAGATAGTATTGTTTGATTTTGGCTTAAATGAATGGCTTGAATTTCTTTTTCGCTTTTTTCAAGGTTTATTTTATCATCAATTTCTGATTTTTCTTTCTTGTATTTATATTGTACTTCAGCTATTTTCCGTGATTTATCCTCATTGAAAATAGAATCTTTATACATTTCAGCTGTTTTCATGTATTTTATGGCAGCATCATAATTGCCTAATTGTTCATAAACTTCCGCTAATCCAAGATTGCTTTTTTGTACAATGTCTTGAAATCCTCTTTTTAAAGACATATTTAAGCCTTTATGAAAAGCTTCTGATGCCTTGTTAAGTCTATTTGTTTTTAAATAAAAATTGCCAAGAGAAAGATATAGGTTTGGATGGTCATAGAAATCGAAATATGAGCTATATTTAAAGCTAAGATTAAAAGTTTCTTCAGCTTTTTGATATTCTTTTGTTTGTGTATAAACATCTGCCATAAAACCTAAAGTACGGGCTATCATCCATTTATCACCTTTTCTTTCGCAATAATTTAATGCTTGTTGATGACAAGAAATAGCTTCACTGTATCTTTTTTCCGCATTTAATACTTGACCATAAGCATTTAATACAAAATCCCAACGAATTGAGTCTTTTGTAGAAATAACTAAATCATAACCATGTTTAAGAAAAGAATAAGCTAATTTGTAGTTTTTTGATTGATTATAAACAACAGCAATATTGACATCTGCATTAATGACCCCCTCAGTATAATGCCTATTTTCAGCCATTTCTTTAGAAAGCAAATGGAACTCTATTGCCTTATCGAATTCACCAATAGAACCATATAAAGTACCACAGCCAGCATAGATATATTCGATAATCTCAAGATCATTTACTTTCAAACCTAAGTCTAAAGCCTTTTGATAATATTCTTTAGTTATTTCATAATTAGATAGTTTTTTATTTATAATTGCCCAATCCAAATAGATATCTAATTTACATGAAGTCGCCTGTGTTTCATGGATTGCTAATGCTTTTTTATAATTATCATATGCTTCAGTTAAACGATTATTATTTTCATTAACAATGCCTAATGTTCTATAAGCATAGAACACCAGATTATTATTATGTATAGATTGAGCTAAATTTAATCCTTTATTAGCGAAAACAAGAGATTTCTGAAAATCAATAGTAGAAATATCTTTTGCCGCATTTAAAAGGTTTTTAATTTTAAAAGGATTCTTATTAAAGTCAATATTATCACATTTCTGCTCTTCTAAATTTATAAAAAATAAGACAATAATTAATAAAAAATGAACAGACTTAAGTTGTTGAGCTTTCATTTTTAGAGTTTAGTATGTATTTATCAGGATTATGACTTCAAAAGAATTTAAAATATTTTAGATTTCGTTTTTTTGCAAAGTTATTTCATCTTCACTTTGGCAACGCCTCGGGTCATTAGGATTACCACAGCCGCCTTTAATGGTTTTTAATTGTTCAATAGATAGTTTTTCTTGTTTTGTCAAAAGCATTTTTAAATCGATAATAGAAATTTTCATTTTTCAATTTTTTAATTAGTTTGAGAATAATTATTTTAATACTTTAATTGCAGATAATTATTTTAATACTTTAATTGCAGATAATTAATTTTTGAATAATAGTTATTCGTCGCATTCATGTCTACAAGTTTAAGCGGAAAAGAGATAATGAAGGTTGTGCCGACGTTTTCAACTGAAATAAATCGTATAATGCCTTCATACTTATCAACTATTTGCTTACATATTGCCAGTCCAATACCTGTGCCGTCATATTCAGCAGAGCGACTTAATCGTTGGAAAAGGCGGAATATTTTATCACTGTATTCTTCTTTCATACCAATGCCATTGTCTTTAATCTCGAGGATAAATTCCTCTTTTTCTACTTTGCCTACAATCTGAACATGGGGTCTTTGTTCACTAAATTTAACAGCATTGGCGACCAAATTTTGAAGCAACTGTGTCAAATGCAATCGACTGATTTTTAGTGCTGGCAAATAGCCCGAGTGTTGAATAACGGCATTCTTCTCTAAAATAACGCTGTGTAAGTTGCCATCCACATCATTCAAAATTTGTAAAAGCGACGTTGAATCATTAGAATTCTCTTCATCAGAAGCGAGCGTCGAATATTCTAATAAAGCAGCAATAAGACTTTCCATTCTTTTGACTCCGACCACTACAAAATTCATATAGCCACTGGATTCAGGGGGTAATAAGTGTGTATAGCGTTTGTTGATGATGCTCACGAAACCGCTAATGCTTCTCAAGGGTTCTTTTAAATCGTGAGCGGACGCGTACGCAAATTGTTGTAGAACTTCATTGGACTTTTCCAATCGGCTATTTTTTAACAATATTTCGATACTTTTTTGTGATAGCATACGATTGTTTTTACTTTTTTGCTTTAGATAAAAAAAAGAAAACATTAGTACGACACAAGAAAGAAGAGAGACAGACAAAAGAACTAGGCGATTTTGCCTCAGATTAAGGGCTTGAATTTCTTTTTCACTTTTAGCGAGATTCAGTTTGTGTTCAGATTCAGTTTTGTTCATATCAAACTTATATTGCGCTTCTGCCATACGATTTATCTTATCCCCATTAAAGATGGAATCTTCATAAATTTTAGCAATTTTGAGGTGTTTGAGTGCCTGTTTCGGGTCACCTAATTGTTGATAGACATCTACTAAACTTCTATTAGATTTTTGAATAAGGTCAATAAACCCGCTTTTTGATGCCAATTCGAGGCTTTTATTTAGGGCTATTGCTGCTTTTTGGGGTCTTTTAGTCTCCAAATAAAAAATGCCCAGAGATAAATACAGATTGGGTTGTTCATAAAAATCAAAAAAACTGCTATACTCGAAACACTTTTTGAACGTTTTTTCTGCATCATTAAATTGCCCTATTTGAGTATATACGTCTGCCATTAGTCCCAATATTTGAGCATTCATACCTTTATCTTCCAAAGGTTCACAATACTTTAAAGCTTTTTGAAGATATATAATGGCTTCGGTATATTTTTTTTCGGCGCTCAATGCTTTGCTATACACTTTTGAAATATAAGCAATACGGATAGAATCTTTGCTGGCATAAGCCAACTCATAGCCTTTTTCAAGAGAATTATAAGCGAATTTATAATTTTTAGACTGTGTATAAACTGTTGATATATTGACATAAGCTGAAATGACACCGCCAATATTGTTTCTTTTTTCGGCTATTTCCTTTGACAACAGATGGTATTCAATAGCTTTATCGAAAACACCTAAAGCACCATTTAAAGTACCTAAACCAGAGTAAACAAATTCTATCATTTCTTGGTCATTAACTTTTGTGGCTAAATTTAATGTTCGTTGATAATAATCTCTTGTTACATCATATTTTGATAGTTTTTTATTGATAATAGCCCAATCAAGGTAAATATCTAATTTCTTGCTAATGGGTAAAAAATCCTGTAATGCCAAAGCTTTTTCATAACAGGTATATGCTTCCATCAAACGATTATTTCCTTCACTTATACTACCTTTTATTCTGTATGCGCTAAATAAAAGCTTGTTATCACCAAGTTCTAATGCTAAATCAATTGCTTTTTGCAAATCTTTAAGTGCTTGAAGAGCATTAGTTATGGCAGTTTGACGGGCTGCTGTTATTAAATTCTTTATTTCGGTAGAATCTTTTTGTGTTTCAGGTGTATTACATTTTTGCTCTTCAATATTCAAGGATAAAGAGAAAATTACCAATATTAAGCGGCATATAATAGTATTATTGGAAGCTATCATAATTATTCTTGAATTTTTAAAAAATAGAACTCCAAAATGTTCATAATTCTGAAGTTCTATTAGATTAATTACTAATTAAAGTAGTGATGAGACGACCGTGATGACTGTTGCTTCAACACGTCTTGGGTCAGTAATTGTACCAGTTCCACCTCCTTTAATTGTACATAATTTTTCATTAGAGATTTTTTCTCCATTTGTTAACTGACTCCTTAATTCTTGAATTGAATAGTTCATTTACTTAGCATTTACGTAGTTAAAAAATTGTTGTTAGGATTGTGTTTAATCTAAAGTTACAGTAAAACCTTTTGTCTTTTTTGTTGAAAACATTTATGCTTTGGCTGTAACACAAATATAGATTCGTGTGAAGCCTATTTTTTAGATTTAAAATAGTATTTCGTGACATAATAAATTACATACATGAGCATCCAATAGCTTCTGTATTCTATTGATATCTATATTATTAAAATCAAGTTTTCAATTTTAAATTGTTTCTTTATGCTGTTAAGTGCGTAAGAGTAAATTGTCAGGAAAATGTAATGCCCATATTAAAATTGGAGATTAATTTTGAGTTTATTGAAGGAGTACTTTTTATTTCTTTTATAAAATTTATCCAAAAGGTACCCCCTCAGTATAATGACTCAAAAGTACATAAAAATGGCTAAATAATTGATATACAATTGTTTAGCCATTTTTATTAAATTGAAATAACTAAGTTAAGCTTTTCAAATCTCTTACAAATCCAGCGATACCCGCTGCTTTCAAAATGGATAGAAAACGATTTGCATCACCCAACGTATTGAATTGACCCATGAGAATGCGGTACATCATAGTCGAAGGTGTTGAGCCAGAGACATGAATCAAAGCAGGCTGTTTAAAACGTGATTCAAGACTTGGTGCCGCATTTAGGACACTTGACCATTGATTGAAACTACCCGCTTGTACTGAAAATCCTTGATTCGCCAAAGGTACATTTGTACCATATCGGAACAGACCACTCCCTTTTGGGCTTCCTGAAGCCGTCGTTGTACTCCCTGTTCCTGAAGTTGAACCCGTACCAGAGGTGGTGCTTGAACCTGTACTGGAGCCAGAACTTGAGGTGGAAGAAGAACCTGTTGTCGTTTTCCCTGCTCGCCGCAGCGCTTCGGTCACTGCTTTTGCTGCATTGATGCGCCCATAACCATATTTTGCAGACCGACCATTATAATATTCGCTTGGAGAACCAATTTTATCGGCAGTCAGACGGACAATATCTTTCACTTCTTTTGCTGTTAGATTTGGGTTGGCAGACAAAATCAAAGCACAAATACCAGCTACCAAAGGCGTTGCAGCACTCGTGCCGCCAAAATGTTGATAGCGGGTACCTCGGTCAATCCCATCACCATAGTACCATCTGGCAGCACCAATCTCGCCAGGTATGCCTTGGTCCCAATAAGCTCTCGCAGACAAGATGGGCCAAGAACCATTTGACGGGGCAACTACATCGAGTTGAGAACCTGTATTGGAATAATCAGCATGACCATCATCGCTGGTTGATGCACCAACAGAAATGACATCGGGGTGTTGAGCATAAAAATTTAGATAATCAACACCTTCATTGCCTGCTGCAAAACAAATCACACAACCTTTGCCGCCACGCCCTTCTCGAGCAGCTCTGGATATAGCGGCAATTTTATCAGAACCGAGTTGATACCCATTTTCAACAGTTCCCCATGAGCAACTAACAATATCGGCGCCATTACGAATCACATAATTAAACATGGCTTCGGTACTTTCAATACTAAAACCAGTGCCAGAAACAGGCATAAAACGTGCTGCAGGTGCCGAACCACACATGCCGCCCGTTTGTGGTGCGATAGCCACACCAGCGCAGGGCGTGCCGTGCGTGAAATTGGCATCTCCCGTCCGCAATTGGGTCGAACCATTCCATAAATCCCAGGGACGGACGATTTTTGTGTTTAAGTCTGGGTGTGATACATCAAAACCATTGTCTATAATCGCAACGACAATGTTGGGATTGCCATACCCATCTAATATTTTCCAAGCTTCTACAACTTTAGAATCTGCACCTACTTTCATACGTACTTGTGAATTGTCGGGGATACGACCATTGTTTTGAAGATGCCACATCTGTCCCATAAGGGTAGCTTGAGGATTTACGTAAGCATAATGGTCAACTTCGGCATCCATATCAGGTTCAGCCCATTTGACTTCCGCCAATTCCCCTAAGGCTATGGCAGCTGTCACGGGGTTTGTTGACTTAGGGGTGCATTGTACCACTAATTTAGTATCATTGCGTCGTTCTTTCAAGGCAAGATTGAGTTGCTTAAGAATAGAAAATTGGGTTGCTTCGTTCACATTATTGGCAAACTGAATGTAGATACTTCCAGTAGGAACAAGGGGTTTATTACTGCCAGGGAGATGATATACATTGGTAACGACCTCAACTTCATCAAGCGAACGCATGAGCGTTTTTTTGTCGTCCAAATTTTCATTTTTTTCTTTGTTAACAGATACAACTTCAAAGCCTCCCAAATGTGGATGCCGCACTTTTTTAATTTCAGCTTCAAGTTGAGATTCGTCAATTAAGCCACGGGTGTTTGCTTGAGATTTTCGGATACCCACGTATTTTGAACTTTTAGTCAGCACCATTTCGCCTTGTCCAAATCTTACTTTGATTTGTTTTGTCATAATTTAGTTATTTAGAATTTTACGAATGTAAAAATTTGCGTTAGTATTCGTTTTCTCTTTATAATTGTCTGTTGATATTAGACCTATAAATGTCTGAATTTTTATTTAAAAATAGAAATTATTTTGATTTTGTTATAATTTGACCTTAAAGTTTTGCTAATAGTTTGAAAATTAGCCTTTTTATCAATTTAAATGAGACTATAAATGTTTGATTTTCAAGAAAGTATTGAACTACAAGATGCAAAAATTGTCTTTATCGAGCACTTTTTTACCCCCTCAGTATCAGACCGATTTTTAGAGGATTTAACACTTAATCTTGATTGGAAACAAGGAGAAATTAGGCTATTCGGTAAGCCCGTTTTAGAACCGCGATTGTCTGCTTGGTATGGCGATGAAGGCAAAACATATATCTATTCGGGTAAGAAGCAAGAACCTTTGCCTTGGCAGGAATCTCTTTTGTTGATAAAAACAGATATTGAAATATATTTGCAAAAAGCTCTTCCAAACGATTTTTTAATCTCGAAAAACAAAGCGACATTTAACAGTGTTTTGTGCAATTTATACCGAAATGGCAATGATTCGATGGGTTGGCATCAAGACAATGAACGGGCATTAGGTATAAATCCGTTGATTGTTTCTCTCAATTTTGGTGAAAGCCGACGTTTTTTATTTCGTAGAAAAGACAATAATACCATAAAACATGAATTATTATTAACACATGGCTCTTTACTCATCATGGCAGGTGCTATGCAGCATCATTGGCAACATGCCGTTCCTAAAGAGCCTCGGCGGACACAACAAAGAATCAACCTAACTTTTCGACATATTTTCTAAAAATATGCTTTGGTTGCAAGTTTTTTCTATTTTTGTCGAAATTTGACATTTTATACTGAGGGGTATTTCTTCAAATAATATCTGTCAACAAACGACTATTAAATTAAAAAAACAATGAAAAAAGCCTACGTTTTTCCAGGTCAAGCAGCGCAATTTGAGGGTATGGGCAAAGACCTTTACGAAAACTCATCTTTAGCAAAAGACCTTTTTGAGCAAGCCAATGAAATAGTGGGCTACCGCATCAGTGACATAATGTTTACGGGTTCTATAGAAGATTTGAAACAAACACGCATTACGCAACCTTCTGTTTTCCTTCATTCTGTCATAAAAGCAAAATTGGCAGGTGAGACATTTCAGCCTGATTGTGTAGCAGGGCATTCTTTGGGTGAATTTTCTGCTCTTGTAGCTGCTGGTGGTATGAGTTTTGAAGATGGTTTGCGATTGGTACAACAACGCGCTATGGCGATGCAAAAGGCTTGTGAAGCAGAACCCAGTACAATGGCGGCAATCTTAGGTTTGCCTGATGAAAAAATTGAAGAAATTTGTGCCGAAATTGATGATATTGTCGTTCCTGCTAACTATAATTGTCCTGGACAATTGGTCATAAGTGGTTCAATTGCAGGCGTTAATGAAGCTTGTGAACGATTAAAAGCAGCGGGAGCAAAACGGGCTTTGGTTTTACCTGTAGGTGGTGCTTTTCATTCGCCGTTGATGAAACCTGCCGAAGATGAGTTGCGTGCAGCCATTGAAAATACTGAAATCCACGAACCCAGTTGTTGGCTCTATCAAAATGTGGATGCAAGGCGACACCGTACCCCCTTAGTTATTCGTGAAAATTTGATAAAACAGTTGACTGCACCCGTTCGTTGGACACAAATAATGCGTAATATGCTCGAAGATGGTGTGACAAATGTCTTTGAAGTTGGTGGAAACGGCAAAACACTGAGGGGTATGTTTGCACAAATTGATAGAAACCTTGTGACCGAAGCGATTTGATGATTTAGATAATCAAACCCTTTATTGTATTTACCCATATCGAAACACCTAATTTCTTAATAGTGATAGTGACATGACAATTGACAATCAAGTAAAAACTGGAAAAATAATCATTGCCGAGCCTTTTATGCTCGACCCACATTTTCGGCGTTCTGTTATTCTCATCACAGAGCATCGTCAGGACGGTGATGTGGGTTTTATCCTTAATAAAATGCTTGATATGCGATTGAATGATGTCATGTTGGATTTTCCTGCATTCAATGTCCCACTTTTTTATGGTGGTCCTGTAGCGACTAACGCCATTCAATACATACATAATATTGGTGAAATGTTGGAAGGTTCCATCCGTATCAGCAGCGGTGTTTACTGGGGTGGGAGTTGGGACAATCTCAAATTCCTCATCGAAGCGAAATTGATTGAGCCCAAGCACATCCGTTTTTTCGTTGGTTATTCAGGTTGGATGGAAGGGCAATTGAGAGGTGAATTAGGCGAGTCGTCTTGGATTTTAGGGGATATGCACGCCAATTATCTGTTTAATGCTCAACCGCATACACTTTGGCGCACCGTTTTACAACACAAAGGTGATTCTTTTTCTATCATAGCCGACATGCCCGAAGATAATAACCTGAATTAGTTTATAGTGGTTAACGAATAATTGATAATGAAAATACGAAATGCAGAGCTGCACGTTTGGTATTTTCATTACCAATTATCAATTATCCAGTATAAAAAAGACACCTCCGAAACGATGTTCGAAGGTGTCCTCACTAAACCAAACTCATGAATGTATGAAAAACCAAATTTTATTATTTTTTAAGCTTTTGGACGAGCCTTTGTATTACCGCCACCAAAAGGCACTGTAAAACCAGCACTCACGCCAAAACTTTGATTTTTTACTTTTGCACCAATAAAGGGCACTTCATAAACTTCATTGAAGCCATGTGTATAACGAGCTTCAGCAAATAATTTTGCATTTCCGATTGGTACTTCAAAGCCTCCGCCGACAACACCGCCCACTTCGAAACGATTATAATTGACCTTATCTAAATTTATAGGCGTTGAAGCGACTTTAATATCAATAATGACTTGTGCATGGGTTTCTAAATTGCCGCTCAAAGCATAACCCACCGATGGACCTGCAAAAATATAACCTGAAGCACCTTGACCTCTAAATTTATATTTCGCTAAAACAGGCATATCAATGTATTTGATCGCTGTTACAGCACTCACTCCCAGCGGAATCGGCACATCATAAATCGTTATATCTTTACTTGCCTGCATGCGAAAACCCTTTTGAATATAATTCAATTCAGGTTGTATCGAAAAATTGTCTGTCAAACCAATTTGAGCGACTAAGCCAAAATTTACATTGGTCATCTTTTTGAAATCCAATGTCTCCTTAAAAGCGGGAGCCGAAACATTATTCCAATTGTACCCAATCTTTGCACCCAAAGAAATGTCTTGTGCAGAAAGAGTTGAAAACCCAATAAAAGCTAAAAGCGCAGTTGCCAAAGTTGTTTTTTTCATTGTCTTTAAAGTTCTAAATCGTGTTGTTAATAAAAGTTGTGATAGTGATTTGTTCTTGTTTCAGAACCGCTAAAAAAATGTTGTGATTTTAAATTTGTCTTGTCTTGGAACAACTAAAGTACCCCCTTGAGCGCATTTTGCGCCATTACGCTTTGCGTGACATTATTTTATAGTGTTTTTATAAAACGCTTCATTTTTCATTTCTTAATTACGACACAAAGAACGACTGTTGTGATGTTAACAGTGGTTAATATCCTGTTATTGTATCTTTAATATTTAAGTTAAAATGTTAATTTTAGTGAAAATAAAATAAAAAAAGGCTTTCTGTGTGTCCAGAAAACCCTTTTTTGATGAATGAATCCAACTTACTCTTTGCTTTTTAAAAAATACACTTTTAAACTGATGATGACACAAACTGCTTCAACCCTTACGATATCTTGTGTGTCATATTTCATAAATAGTCCTGAAAATGTTGCTGTAAAATTTCCGTCATCAATTCTTTGGTTAATGGTTTTGTTTCATATCCTGTTACATCTTGTATTTCCTTTGCCCTTTTTATATGGTCAGGGTTTGCTGAGGTTGTTAAAATCACTATAAGCACTTTCGCTTTTTGCGCTATGCCTAAATTATTTATACCCCCTCAGTAAAAACCCAAAATGCGCTCAAACGGAAGTGTTGTTTGAGCGCATTTTGGGTTT
>JAYTUQ010000170.1:0-26454 GCA_043744455.1 Saprospiraceae bacterium
GTTTCTGTTCCGATTATATAAACATTATTATTCATCCAATAAAGATACGGGGTTTATCCTTGCAAACACTCGTTTATTTTATAATAACTACTTAATATTAGATGGTGGGTTAAAAACCGATACCAGCACCGACGTTTATTTGGGTGTTGGTATTAAAATAATGAATACTATACATCAGCGGGATTTTTTCTTGAAAAACAAAAAGACGGGTGCTTTTGGGGGCACCCGTCTTTTTGTTTAAACTATAAATTATAACCCATTGAATACAGAATCAGGTAATTCTTTAAGAATACCTCTAGGATCTTCTGTATATTCAAGAAAATACCATTTGTTTCCATTATCAAGTGAAATTGCAACCGTTTTTGATAATTTTGTTATTTCTCTTCCTTCAAACCGCATCGTCAATGAAGTACTTAATGTAGAATAGATTTTATTTTCATAACCTACGCAGGAGATAATTGCTCTGAATCTCTACATATTATACATTTATTCACAAAACTAGCCTTCTTACATTAAACAAAAAATAATTCTATAAAAATTTCAAAAATAACTTGTTATCACTTCGTAGTAAAACATATTATAATGCCAAACACCCCATTTTTACTGAGCGGTATCCATTGTTCAATACATTTTACCTCTACAACTCCACAATCGTCACCCCATCGCCCCCTTCCGCATTTTCAGGGTGAAAAGACTTTTTGACTTCCTTATATTCTTTCAATTTTTGGCGAACGAGTTTTCTTAAAACACCATTGCCTTTGCCATGCACGATGCTCAAGGTATTGGCACTCGATACAACGGCATTGTCCAAAAAGGCTTCCAAAATTTTATCCGCTTCCATCATTGATAAGCCGCGCAAGTCTGTTTTTGAATCAAAATTAGCCGAACGTGTGATGGAATCGTGCTGAACCGATGAGGAAGTCGTGACCGCCAGAGGTTCGCCAATAGGCACTAAATCCCTGATTTTCACTGTCATACGCATAGAACCCATTAAGACTATCGCTTCTTTTTTGTCAACACTTTCGACGCGACCTGTGGCATTACCAGACCTCATTTTGACCATCGCACCGACCTCAATCGGCTTTTTTACTGAGGGGGTCGAATGATAGACATCTTCGTTCAAAAGGGTGACTTCATTCGCCAATTTTTGCTGCTCTTCGCGGACAGAATGAACGAGTTTTTGGGTTTGTTCAAGGTTTTTGGTTTGCTTCAATTCCTTCATCAAACGCTGCAAATCTTGATTTGAATTGGCTGTTTTTTGCAGTTCAAACTCTTTAGCATCAAGTTTCATTTTCTTGCGACGGAACTCAATATCCTTAATTTGGTCGTCATATTGCTTGATGAGTCTTTCGAGTAAGCCTTGTTTTTCAGCAATTTCCTTCAATTTATCGTCATATTCCTGCTTTTCGTTCTGCAAATCCACCAAAAGTTCATCAACAGAATGTTCATTTTCACCAATACGTTTTTTTGCATATTTCAAAACTTCCGAATCTAAACCCACACTCGACGCAATTTCAAAGGCATAAGAAGAACCAGGTCGCCCAATGGTCATTTTATACGTCGGTTTCAAATGGTCTTTATCAAAATTCATACAGCCATTAACAATGCCATCGGTTCTGTAAGCAAACATTTTCAAATTGCCGTAGTGCGTCGTGATAACGCCCATGGCTTTTTTGTCGTTGACACCCCTCAGTATCGCCTCGGCAATAGCGCCCCCAATTTTAGGATCAGTGCCTGAACCAAATTCATCAATCAAAATGAGGGTATGTTCATTGGCGTGTTTCAAAAAAGCCTTCATATTTTGGAGGTGCGAACTATACGTCGAAAGGTCATCTTCAAGACTTTGTGCATCGCCAATATGAGCAAAAATGTGTTCAAAAATGCCCATTTCGCTCATTTCATGCACTGGAACAAGCAAACCGCTTTGCAACATCAATTGCAACAAACCAATTGATTTCATCAAAACCGACTTGCCACCTGCGTTGGGACCACTAACCAAAAGGATGCGATTGCCTTTGAAAAGCTCTAAATTAAAAGGAACAGTTTCCTTACCAGCCGCTTTATTTTTAAGATATAAAAGAGGATGCCGCCCTTTTTGAATACCAAAATGAGCTGCATTGACCAATTGTGGCATAAATGCTTTCATCTTAAAAGCCAAACGTGCCTTTGCCAAAACGACATCGTAAGAAAAGACAATATGCTGATAATCAGCTAATTGTGGACAGTAAGGACGCAAACGCGCTGACAAATCCCTCAAAATGCGATAGATTTCTTGCTTTTCATCTTGTTCTAAATCAAATATATCGTTATTGACTTCAATGGCTGCTTCGGGTTCGATAAAAGCCGTCCGCCCCGTCGTTGATTCATCGTGAATGATACCTCTGATTTTACGCTTGTGCTCGACTGGCACAGAAAGGACACGGCGACCATTGCGCAATGTCTCATTATTGTCCGCTAACCAACCTTTTTGCCGAAATTCACCTATCAAACGGCGATAAACAGCGTCCATTTCCCGCATTTTTGATTGCGTAGCACGTCTGATTCTGACCAATTCGGGCGATGCATCGGAACGAATATTGCCTTCATCGTCAATGACGCGCGTTATCTCTTTTGACAAGTCATCATTGAAATTGGAATAACGGATTATATCATACAGATTGGGATATATTTCACGACGCACAGGCGTAAAAAAGCGATGCAAGTCTCTGAAAATCAACAAAATAGCATTGATGCGTTGTAAACTTTCAATTGATAAAACATAACCTTCAATCGATAAAACTTTTAAATCTTCATCAAGAGAAAAATAGGTGCCAAATGGAAATTTATCGTTTTTTTCAAGGACTAACTTGAGTTCTTTGGCTTGTTTGAGTTTAATTTCTATGCTTTTAAGGTCGGTTTCGGGCACTAAATCTTGAAAATAGGCTTGCCCCATTTCACCTGAACACTCGCGCATGAGCAAAGCCAACACTTTGTCAAATTCTAATTTTTCGTAAATGTCTTTTGGCAATAAATTCATTATATAATGGAAAATGTATAGTGGATAATGGAAAATTACTGAGGGGGTAAAATTAATGGCTTTTAAACATAAAAAAGAATAGCAAAGTTTTATTTGACGTTGATGAATTTTAAATTTACTCAAATAAAACAGGCTGTCCTTGCGAGACAGCCTGTTAGGATATAGAATGATTTACTAAAATTTTAATCTACATTGTCGTGTAAAAACGAATTACCACTTGTTTTTAATTCATCGTTTTCATCAATAGACCAGCCTGAAGCGACGCGTTCAGAAGAATGTTGAACACTTTCCAATTTGACCCCGCGACGCAAATATGCAGGCTCATTTTCCATTTCAATAATCGTTTGTGGATTATTCAATTTCAACGTGTTCACACTTGAACGCAAGCGTTCCCGACGGGCTTGTTCTTGAACTAAACGACGACGACGATCTTCTTCATTGCCTTTTTCTTCAACTTTTAATGGCTGTTGCGAAGGTGAAGGCGATTGTTGTGCATTAAAAACAGGTGTTTTCGGCTTTGAAAAGCGTTCCGATTCAAACTCAATGACAGAGTTAGACCCCTCAGTATTCTCAAAGCCAAACCCGAAAAAATCGGGCTTTTTGTCTTTTTTAACGGGTTCTTCGTCCAATGAAACGACAATTTTACCGTCATTACGACCATGTTGAACAATAGGAGCCAAGCGACTTTCAAAACCTGTCGCGATGACTGTTACAGCGACTTTATCGCCCAAAGTATCGTCATAACAGTTACCCCAAATGAGGTTAGCACCTTCTCCAGCTTCTTCTTGAACAAACTCAGTGACGCTGAAAATTTCGTCCATTGTCACTTCTTTTGTACCACTCGTTATATTGACAAGGATATGTTTCGCTCCTTGAATGTTATTATCTTCCAATAAAGGCGAGGACAAGGCAGCATCAACGGCTTTCAAAGCGCGGTTGTCACCTTCTGCCAACCCAATGCCCATGATAGCCACGCCTGAACCTCGCATTACAGTGTTCACGTCTTCAAAGTCCACATTGACATAGCCTGGAACGGTGATGATTTCAGCAATACCTTTTGCTGCCGTCGTCAAAATATTGTCCGCTTGTGCAAAAGCATGAGAAACCGACATATTGCCATAAATCTGGCGGAGTTTATCATTTGAAATAACGATGATAGTATCAACGTTTTTCTTCAATTCCTCCAAACCATCAATGCCTTGTGTTACACGTTTTTTACCTTCAAAAGTAAAAGGTAAAGTCACGATGGCAACAGTCAAAATACCCATTTCTTGCGCTGTTTTGGCAATAATTGGTGCAGCACCTGTACCAGTACCGCCACCCATGCCCGCTGTAATGAAAAGCATTTTAGTGCCATTTTCAAGATAGCGTTTCACATCATCAATGCTTTCAAGGCAAGCCTGTTTACCACGCTGTGGTTGAGAACCTGCGCCCAAACCAGCAGAAACGGAAGGTCCGAGTTGGATACGTGTCGGCACAGGACTTAGCTCCATAGCCTGAGAGTCTGTATTGCAAATAGCAAAATCAACACCGATGATGCCTTGCTTATACATATGCGTGACTGCATTTGAGCCACCACCGCCCACACCTATAACTTTTATAATAGATGGTTCTTCTTGTTTGAAATTAAAAACCATTGTTGCTGTGTTTAGAAATTAAGAATTATGGTTTCATAGCGATTTAACTATTTGTTAATCAATGATTTAATTAACTTAATTTAAAGTCACTTTGTCGTAAGTATGCTGTAAAGTAATATTTTTTCCTAAAATTATTGCTGTGGCTTACTTCAAATCCACATCAGGTTCTGCTTCAAACCATTCTTTCGTCTTCTTGAAAATGCTTTCCAACCATTTGCCGCCTTGTTGTGGGTGCGTTTTTTCATCTACAACAGGGTTGTCAAATTTTACAGTTTCAATAACCGTTTCAAGGATTGGTTTTTCTTCAACAAGAGGACGAGAACGCACATTCTCTTCTTCAAAAGCAATGCCATTCAACAACAAGCCAATTGCTGTAGAGTAAATAGGGCTTGCCACTTGTTCTGTATAACCATGACCAAGATGTTCAATCGGTACACCGATACGTGTACTCATGCCTGTATGAAATTCGCACAATTTTTCAATGTCACGTAGCAATGAACCTCCACCAGTTAAGACAATGCCACCAATGAGTTTACGTTCATAACCTGAACGGCGGATTTCCCAAACCACGTAGTCGAAAATTTCCTCCATGCGCGCTTGTATAATACGTGCAAGGTTTTTTTCGCTGATTTCCTTGTAGTCCCGACCCTTAATACCCGGAATCGTAATAATACGGTTGTCAAAAACTTCTTCAGACATAGCTGCACCAAATTTCACTTTCAAAGCTTCTGCTTGGTGTTGCATAACCGTACAACCTTCTTTAATATCAGAAGTAATAACGTTACCACCAAACGGAATAACCGCTGTGTGACGAATGATGCCTTCTTGGAAAATAGTAATATCAGTTGTGCCGCCACCGATGTCAACAAGCGCGATACCCGCTTCTTTTTCTTCTTCGCTCAAAACAGCGACAGCAGAAGCAATGGGTTCTAAGGTCATGCTTTCAACTTTCAATGTTGTACGTTCTACGCAACGATGAATGTTGTTAGAAGCTGAAATTTGACCAGTAATGATGTGGAAATTCGCTTCAAGACGCACACCACTCATACCAATTGGGTCGGTGATGCCTTGTTCGTTGTCAACAGTGTATTCTTGTGGAATAACATGCAAAATCTTGTCGCCAGGAGGCAACACCAGTTTGTGCATATCATTCATAAGCCGTTGAATGTCTTTTTGGCTGATTTCAGTATGGTCGTTATCGCGGGTGAGAATGCCACGATGTTGCAAACTTTTAATGTGTTGACCTGCAATGCCCACATGGACATGTGTAAACTTTGTTTTTGCCATACGTTCAGCTGAAGAAACAGCTTCATGAATAGCATTGACGGTTTTTTCGATATTCGTAACAACGCCGCGCATTACACCGACGCTATCTACTTTACCGACACCAAGAATCTCTAGTTTGCCGTGTTCGTTTTTACGACCAGCGATGGCACATACCTTTGTTGTGCCAATGTCGAGTGCGACTACAAGGCCTGTAGTCGTCGGCATTTTCTGCTCATTCATATCGCAAAAGTTTTGGTTCGAGTATTTGCATACCCGAATGTTAATTATAGCGTTTCAATATCCAACTGTTTATTTGATACTGTTTTTTCCTCTTTATATGGGTCAATTGTGTTCAATCATTTATCTTAGGGAAAATTAAAACAAAGATAAAAAACAATCAACCTAAAAATCTGTAAATCAACTTATTGTACAAATGCGTTCTGCAAAAGTAAGTGCTTCGCGCATCTTTATCCACTGCAAAGAAGAGTAATTTTTCAGATTTAAAAAAACTTTATGCACAAAAAATTGAAAATCAATGAAGCAAAGCACGATATGACAGAAAAATAAATCTGTTGTCTTTGAAGAGTAGCCTTTGTTCCGTGTAGTTTTACAATTTGCTTACAAAGCTATAGATTTATATGGTACATGCAAATTATTTTATGTGTAAAATTACATTTTTTAAAATTTTTATGATAAAACATTAAAATTAGCAGAATTTTTGTATTCTAAATCGCGACTTTTTTATACATTCATATGACTTTTATCCTTATTCCTTTAAAACTGTTAGATAATTTTTAGTCTAATTTTTCTTCTTCTAACAACATATTATATAACATCCTAGTGTGCTGACCAACTTTAAAAGTCTTGTTATCAATTATTGTTATGGGGGTTATCCGTTTTGTACTTCCTGTCATAAACACTTCATCGGCGGCAAACACTTCTTCAAGGCTCACAGCACGCACTTCAACAGGCATTACTGAAGGTGCAAAATTCAAAATACGTTTACGAGTTATACCCCTCAGTATACCAGCATCTGGCGTAATCAAAATACCATTTTTAATGATAAAAATATTACTTCTTGAAGATTCCGTAATACATCCCTGTGTATGATACAAAACATCATCAGATGAAGATGAATGCAAATGTGCCATAACCGAAATGGGTTTGATATAATTTATACTCTTAATTTCTGCCAATTCTCGTTGATGCTCGACCGTTATCAGCTTTAAACCTTTTTCAAATGGATGCATTATAAAACTCTTAGCCACCATAAATAAATTCGGTTTTTCAGCAGGCGTATAACCGTCAACAGAGTAGCCACCTGTACATACGAGTTTGATTCCCAACAAGTTGTGAGGATTTAGCCTTATTAGCTCTACTATATTTAACCGCAATTCTCGACGTGAAAAAGGAATCTTTAAACCCAAAAGCCATGTTGAATTTTCAAACCTATCCAAGTGATCTTCCATAAAAATAGGGCGACCATCTATCGCTTTAAAAAAATCGAACACACCATATCCCCTCAGTAAAGCTAGGTCTGTAATGTTTAAATTGGCATTTTCAATGGGCATTATTTTGCCATTTAAGAAAGCGTATTCAGTCATTTTATTTGTTTTTATTTCCAAATCCACCACCACCGGGTGTTTCAATCACAAAGGTATCACCTACCTTTAAATTCGCTCCTTCAATGCCAGCTATTTTTTTCTTTTTTCCATTTTTTAATACAACATATTGTAGTCCTACCGTGCCATTTTCACCGCCATTTAGTCCAAATGGTGCAATTTTTCTATGCTGGGTTAAAACTGATAAAGCGACATTTTCTAAAAAAGTTATTTGTCGGATAATACCGTTTCCGCCACTAAATAATCCTTTTCCCCCTGAATTTTCTCGAATTTTAAACAAATCTAAGCGAACGGGATAACGAAACTCCAAAATTTCAGGGTCAGTTATGCGCGTATTTGTCATATGCGTATGTACTGCATCTGTGCCATCAAACCCATTGCCTGCACCGCTACCGCCACAAATCGTTTCGTAATAGCCAAATGTGTTATTGCCAAAAAGGACATTATTCATCGTTCCTTGACCACAGGCAATGAATTTTAAAGCTTTCAAAATCGTATCTGTTAGCCTTTGACTTGTTTCGACATTGCCGCCAACCACTGCAGGACACCCCTCAGTATTAAATGGAAAAGGAGGATTTAAAATCGAATTTTTAGGCAAAATAAGTTCAACATTGTTCATAAATCCTTCATTCAAAGGAATATTTTCAGAAACCAACAACCTTAAAACATAGATGACCACAGAATTGACAATGGCAGGTGTAGCATTCAAATTACCTGTATGAACGGGCGAAGATCCTGTAAAATCGAATATAATTTTATCACCAAACGTAATGTTGACCTTTAATAAGGTGCCATCGTCCAGCTGCTCTTCTGCGAAATAATGACTAATAGCGTTTCTGCTTGAACTTACCCTTTCAGTATTGTTTTGACAAAATACAGAAATCGCATTTTTCAGTTTTTCAGCTGAATAATCTTTTAATTCCTGCATATAATAATGTATCGTTTCCAAACCATGTTCGGCGCCTAATTTTTGCAAAGACATTACTCCGTTAATATTTGCTGCCAATGCTGCATTTAGGTCTGCTAAGTTTTCAGATAGCGAACGAGTAGGGTATAGGGCGTTTTTTAACTTATAAGTTACAGATTCCCAATCGGTTATGCCATTTTTAGCTAAATACATCGGTTCGATAATCACGCCTTCTTCAATTAATCGTGTCGCATTCGGTGGCATTGAGGCAGGTCGAATACCACCAATTTCTGAATGATGGCACCGATTAGCAACATAACCAATCAAATCCAACCCCTCAGTAAACACTGATGAAATTAAGGTGACATCGGGCAAATGAGAGCCGCCAAATGCAGGGTGATTCGTGATAATTGTATCACCTCTTTCAATTTTTATAAACTTCAAAACTTCACGGACACACACACCCAAACTGCCCAAATGTACAGGAATATGCGGCGCATTCGCAATCAAATAACCGTTTGCGTCGAGTAAAGCGCAGCTAAAATCGAGACGTTCCTTCACATTGACACTCAGAGCGGTGCGTTGCAACATCGCGCCCATATTTTCAGCAATACTGGTAAAACGATTTGTAAATAGTTCTAAATCAATGGTTTTTGAATGCCGTTCTTTTATCAAATTATGACTTGGAGTCAGTTTTTGACTTGTTTGTTGAATGTTGGCTGTTTCGTGTACATCAATCGTTAAAGTAAAACCGTCCTCAATAACGGTTGTCGAAAAATTGTCAAGCAATAACGCAAACCCTTTAATGGTTGCGCCTTTAATCAAATCATCTCTAAAATATACTGGTACTTCAATCCATGATTTGCCAACCAATGCCTTGATTTTATGCCTAAAATTGGGAATATACTGAGGGGTATCCTTTTCTGAAAAATGACTATTGACCATTGACGGATGACCCTTTTCCGTAGCCATAACGCGAATACTTTCTACTTCAATTGCCCTATTTTCAACCCAATGACCAAACGTTTTTGTGTATTTATTTTTAAAATTTTGTTCAAAATGTGCATCAAAATCGAGCTCTAATGTGGCATCTTGTCCTTGAAAACGACAGAATACAAGCTGTTTTTTAATTAAAATATCTTGTTTTTTGATGCCTTCGGCAATAACTTTTTCTATAGCTTCAACAGCTATTTGCTGAAATTCGATTTCTAATTTTTCAAAAGACATAACAGAAGCCGTTTGTAAAATTTGCTTTTCTGAAAATCGCTCAATAGGCGCATTTAAAATGCCATAAGCCGATAAAAGTCCTGCATATTTCGGCACAATAATCGTCGTCATACCCAACAATTTAGCCATGCTGCAAGCATGTAAACCGCCCGCGCCACCAAAAACAAGCAACGCATACTGAGGGGGAGCATAACCTTTTGAAACGGAAATTTTTCGAATAGCATCAGCCATGCGCTCGTTCGCTATCGTTAAAAATCCCATCAATATTTCCTCCGCCAAAATTTTCTTACTTGATTTTTCTTCTATAAAACGTTGTAAATCAATGAGTTTCGCTTGTGCAGCTTCAGGGGAAACAGGAATGCCAAACTGCGCAGCATCAAGCCGACCCAATAATAAATTCACATCTGTAATTGTCAAAGGACCGCCTGCACCATAACAAGCGGGCCCAGGCAAAGCACCTGCACTTTCTGGTCCAACACATAACTTTATGCCATCGAAATAACAAACAGAACCACCGCCTGCTGCCACCGTTTCAATATTAAGCGTAGGGGAAAAAACCGTCGCATTGCGAATCGTCATATCAAAACGGTAATCAAAATCACCATCAAAACGGGCAACATCTGTACTCGTACCACCCATATCAAAGGTGATTAACCGCTCAAAACCGCTTTGCCGACCCAGAGCTGCCGCACCGACAACGCCACCGGCAGGACCACTCAGTAAACTGTCTTTTGGCTTGAAAAAATCGGCATGAACAAGACTCCCTGCACTCGTCATGACACGTAAGACACCAGTAGGTAGTTTATTTATTATTTTATTCAAGTAATCATGCAAGATAGGAGCGAGGTAAGCATTCACAACAGTCGTTTGGGTGCGTGGAACAAATTTGATTTGTTGCGATAATTCTGATGAAATAGAGATGTATGTGAAGTGTTTTTCTAAGGCTTTTTTCAACATCTGTTCATGCATAGGATTGCGATAGGCATGCATGAATGAAACCGCAACGGATTCTATTTTTGCTTTTTTTAACCTTTTAATTATTTTATCTAAATTATTGATATTCAATGGTTTTAAAACATTGCCATTTGCATCTAATCTTTCTGAAATTTCGACCCCCTCAGTATAAAGTGGTTTTGGTTTGATAATATTCAAGGCAAAAAGGTCAGGTCGTTGTTGCGTACCAATTGTCAAAATATCGGCAAAACCTTCTGTAGTTATAAATGCTGTTTTTGCGCCTTTTTCTTCCAAAAGGGCATTTGTTCCACGCGTTGTACCCAGCCTTAAAGTGAGGTTTGGAAATGGTTCATCGAGTGCCGTCTGTGTTATCAAACGGGCGGCAAGTATCGGTGCTTCTTCGGCGGCAGTGATGTCGAAGGCTATTTTTTGACCAAATAATTCTGTTGGGAGTGGTTTATCAAGAACAATAATTTTTTGTTCAACATCATAGCTTTCAATGAAAAAATCCGAAGAATTACTGAGGGGGTGATGAAGCAATCGAAAGCGATAATTCCTAAAAATATCACGTTGTACCAACCATGAATTTTGAACGACAAAAGTTTGTTCGTCCATCCATTCAGATATTGAACCTCGCAAAGTACTGTTACTCAATACTTTGCAAGTATGAGTATCGCCATTTTGGTCAATGGCAATACAATCGGTAAATGTGCCGCCTGTATCAACGGCTATAAGAAAATGTACCACAGATTTATCTGATTTATGAATTTTACGGAATGATTTTAGAGATTGATTTTGATGATCGTTTTAAATTGACAATAGAAAGTGTATAAATAATAAACATAAGCCTTGTTTAGTCCGAATAGCTTTTTAATTTTGCAACAAAAAAAGATGATTATGGAAAAAATGACAAATTTCAGTAGCAAACATGCGGTTTATTTCGCAATTTCACTTGTTGCAACCATCGCTCTTATTATATTTATGCCACAATTATTTTGGGTAGGCTTACCATTTGTTTGTACTTTTTTAGTACAAATGCTGGGTTGGATGTAATAAAATAGCTTTGGTTATTATAAAAAAAGCGAGAGTCGAATGTGACTACTCGCTTTTTTAGTTCTAATAATTCGGAAAGTATGAATATTTTAGCGAATTATTAAATACACAACGAAAAATGGAAAATCAAAACAACAAAAAAGATGTCTGGTTTACGGTCATCGTCGCCGCTCTTGGTTATTTTGTAGATATTTTTGACTTACAACTTTTTAATGTCATTGGCAAACAAAGCCTTGGTCCTGCGGGCTTGAATCTTTCGCCTGAACAAGTCAACTATTTTTACGATTTTGTATTATTCAATTATCAAATGGGTGGTATGCTCATTGGTGGTTTGGTCTGGGGCATTATGGGTGACAAATTGGGGCGTAAATCCATTCTTTTTGGCTCAATTCTCATTTATTCCGTTGCCAATTTTGCAAATGGTTTTGTGACTGATACCACAACTTATTCCTTTTTGCGTTTCATGGCAGGTTTTGGATTGGCAGGTGAATTGGGTGCAGCTATTACACTTGTTGCTGAATTGATGACAAAAGAAAATCGGGGCTATGGTACGATTGCCATCGTTTCAATGGGTGCATTGGGGGCTGTGGCTTCTGCTACAATTAGTAAAAATTTTAGTTGGCAGACCTCTTATTTTGTTGGCGGTGGCTTGGGTTTGGTGCTTTTATTCCTGCGATTTCGGACGTTTGAGTCGGGTATGTTTGAAAAGTTGAAAAATACTCAAGAAGTCTCGAAGGGCAATTTTTTATCGCTTTTTACGCAAAAAGAGCGATTTGTAAAGTATATATGGTGTATTCTGCTGGGTTTACCGATTTGGTACATATTGGGTATTCTCATTAAGTTTTCACCTAAAATTGCGGAATCAACAGGCGTTTTGGGGAAAGTCAGTGTGGCAGATGCCGTCATGTATGCCTATATCGGTTTGTCCGTCGGGGATTTCATCTGTGGGTGGTTGAGTCAGGTTTTTGCGAATCGGCGAGGCGTTGTTGCTGGTTTTTTAGTTTTAACTATCGTCATGAGCGGCATTTTGATGTACACAAAAGGTTTGAGTGTTACTGGATTTAATATCGTTTGTTTTTTGTTGGGCATCGCTTCGGGTTATTGGGGTCTGTTTGTGACAATAGCCAGCGAGCAATTTGGAACGAATTTGCGGGCGACTGTTACCACGACAGTTCCCAATTTTGTACGAGGATCGGTTATCATTATTACATTGGCTTATAAAAGTTTTGAAGCACGGGGTGGTGCGATTGAAGGTGCAACTTGGGTAGGCATTGCTTGTTTTGCCTTAGCTTTTATCGCTATTTGGCAGTTAAAAGAGACTTTTGGTAAGGATTTGAATTATTATGAAAGTAGTTGATTTTATTTGACCGCTGATCTGGCGTATTAGTTCAATCAGCGGTTATACTTAAATTCAAATGGTTTAAAGGTTATACAGAGTCAAAATACTGAGGGGTAAAGACCCCCTCAGTAAAACATCCGATTTCCACCCCCCAACCATCCTTTCGGAAGTTGGGTAATGGAAATTGGATTATAAAAAACTGTTTATAAAGCTGTTAAACTTAAAAAAAAATGATTATAATTTATTGCTTGGCTATTTGAACTGTAAGTATGCGCACAGGCATTTTTTTTAATGGTTTGTTACATTTTTTTTTTAAATTTTCTTTAATTTAAAATTCATTGTCATAAAGTATTGATAGTCATGATTTTATGAAAAATATATAAATAAAAAAGTTAAAGGTTTTTTTTAAACCTACTTTTTTGAGAAAAAATTCTTAGTTTTTCGTTAAAAAAAGATTGTTATCGCCTACTATCCTTATGAATCCGATTTCACCGAAACAATATTATGGTTCAAGACTTCTCGATACTGCTTCAACACATTAAAGTCGGTGCTTTACAAAAAGCCATCGAACTGGTGTATGCTGATAGTTATTGGCAGCGCATCGCGCATCACCGTTTTAAAAATTTTGAGCGCAAGCTCAATCCACCGCACGAATGGCAAGATATTTTTCACGAAGCGGTCATTCGATTTGTGCAACAGGTGGCAAAAGGGGCGGATGTACAGCATGGCGGCAACTATTTTGGGATGATATGCCATAATATTTGCTTCAAAGAATTGGAAAAATTAGAAGGCCGAAAAGCAAAAAAAGAAGTTGAAGAGCATGTTCTGGCACAAAATGAAGCAACAGAGTGGGGTATAAGCCCGCCTAAATCTGCTGCGATGACGATTGTAGAGCCCATTTTGGGGTTGGAAAACCTGCCAGAACAAGAATCGCAAGACCCGATGGTGCGCATGATTGAACTGTCGAAATATTACCTAAGCCAGTTGGACGAACGAGATAGAGACATACTAAATTTAAAATATTTCCGACCACCACTTTCGGAGTTGGACAAAGACAAACGAAAATACATTCTTAAAACCGACTCTGAATCTTTAGCAAAAAAATGGGGTATCGCCGTTGATTCTATTCCACCGCTTGCAACGCTTGCAAAAAATCGGTGGATAGACTTGATGAAGCGTCACCGCAGTGAATTTGAAGACTTAGATCAATTTCCTCTCTTTTAGATGATGATATGTTATGGAAAATAATGCCTATAATGAACAGATTGACGCTTATTTAGATGGCGACCTTTCTCCCACTGAAAATCAAGCGTTTGAAACGGCACTCAAACAAGATGCCGATTTACGCGAAACGATGCGTTGGCATCGATTGACCAATAAGGCTTTGGCTGAAACGGCACAAGACGCTTACATACGCACTATCGCAGATAATGTACGCTTAAAGGTTGGCAAACTACCTGAACCTAAGGGTGAAACAGGTTTTTTACAACAGCTTTTAGATTGGGTGAAAACGCCTTTTGGTAGCATAGTCGGTTTGGGTTTTGTGGTTGTTTTAAGTGTTTTTGGTTATGCCAATACCTTAAAATCAACTTCTGAATTGGTCAATGTCTATGCTTTCAAACCTGCCGATTCACGCGTTGCGGGTGCTTCGACGGTATCAACTGAAGCCTTTTTGACCGATTTATCTGTGCTTTATTTTAATGAAACGCCTGAAAAAGCAACTGAAAAGTTTAATATACTGAGGGGGGGTAAAATCGATAGTTTAAGTTTAATTTTGATTGATTATTATGCGGCTCATGCCAATTTGAAAGCTGAACAATATGCAATTGCTGAAAAACTTTTTGAATCTGTGTTGAAACAACAAAATTATCTGAAAACTTTCAGCGTGACGAGTGATATTGCAAAACTGCGTTTTAACGTCATTTTAGCCCATTTGGCTTTGAATCATAAGGAAAGCGAAGCAATTTCAGCACTTGAGACGCTTTCACAAGCAACTGAAACAAAGGGCGAGGTGAAAGAACGATCTAATGATTTATTGACGGATTTGTCACATCCTTTGCGGCGTTTTAAAGTGTTTTAGAACTTTTTGTCATTCTGAACGAAGTGAAAGAATCTAAGTATATTTTTATTTAGATTCTTTCACTTCGTTCAGAATGACAAAAAACGTGTTCAGAATGACAAATTATTTTTATGTTTACGCCAAAAGAAAAAACCTCCTCCAACTATAGCAGCAGCCAAGATAGCCCACCATTTATTGTTATTATTTTCTTGAAAATCAATAGGTTCTGTATTGCCAATAAGTATCATGCTTGCCCAAAAATAGGGGTCGCTATTGCCCTCGGCATAGTTGATAAATTGTTTTTTTGCTTCTTGCAATGCCACATCTTTAGGTGTGCCTTTGGCTAATTCGGCATAAAAGAACTTATAAAAATCGGCATTTTTGTCTGTATTGACAAACCATTGTGTGGTAATGAAACTTCGGACGCCTGCATACGCCAAACCGCGCGCCATACTGAGGGGTGCTTCTCCTTTAATTTCTTTTCCAATGGCAGATTGACATGCACTAAAAACGGCTAAATCCAACGGCATTGGGTTGGCATAAAGGTCTTTTAAATAAAATAGAGCAGTTCGATTAAGGGTATCGGTGTTTTGGGAAAAAGAAATATAATTGAAATCGGGATTGTTGTAGTTGACAATGCAATGCGTCGCAATGTGCAACACATTACTATAGCGGCAAGCGTCTTTAAAAGCGTCTTTTGTTGCTTTATCGTTGAGGTATAATTGGGCATTATTGCCAATATTTTGGACTTCTTTGGCATTTGGTAAGCTCGTTAGAAAAGGAAAAGAGCTTTTTAATGCTACATTCATATAGTTATTATCGGCGTTCATTTGTTTTGGAAATGCTGGCGCAAACGCCGAAATGCCTTTTTGTCCATTGTTTTTATTCAAAAAACGCATTTCCCAAAGCAAATTGGCTGAATAAGAATAACTCAAAGCATGTTTGAAAATAAGTGGCAAACCATCGGCTACGGCTTTGTTGTAATCCGTTGCAGGTTGTGTGAGTAAGACATCGAAAGGCAAATTACTGAGGGGGTATTCTGCGACGATAATCAAGCGTTTGGGCAGTTTTCTTTCTTGTGAAATGCTCTCTATCAACAATTTATAGAGTTTGTAGGCATTGTTACAAACGCCTTTTTGACGCATACCACCGTCGGCTGTTGATGCTAAATTAACTGAAGCAATTATTGCCGCAAAGTCAGTTGGCACATGAATTGTTTTTAACAAAATCGGCTCATGTTGCATCAAACAAAAAATATTGAGGATGGAGTCACCTTGCATAAAATACTCCAATAATGCTTGGTCAGGTTCGAGCAATTTGTTTTGAATATTTGCTACCGATATAAGGGTATCATTAGAGGCTGTTGCACCGATAGCTTTGTTAAAAGCCATTCTTTCTATGCGTTCATCAGCGATGTTTTTAGTTAAATCGTTATTTATGTGCTGCGCTTCGGCGCTGTTTGGCGACACACTCACTAATTTTTTTTCTATTTCTGTTCTTTCTTTTTTGAGGTTTTCCAATTGATTTTGTGTGTTTTCTAAAGTTTTTGCATTGTTTCTGCTTGAAAAATTACGGTTATTGAGCCGCACTGCTTCCAATAAAGTCATGGATTTGCTTTGTTCAGAAATCATAAATGCTCGTTCTGCCCCATTACTGAGGGGGCGGCTAAATGCAAATGCTTTTTCCAAAATGGGTTTGACATCCGCAGACAAATTGAGTTTGGCATTTTCACTCAAATAGTCGCGACGAATCATTTCCGTCAATTGGATAATGGCTTTATAGGTTGCTGAAATAATGGGTTGTTGTTGTGTATCGCCTTGTTCGAGCAGTTTTGTACGTACCAAAGCAGCATCCGTTAAAGTGGACATGACAAAAGGACGTTTATTTTGTTCGGTTGTTATTTCTAGGACTTGCGCCGCAGTATTTATCTGAAAATTCAAGGTCAGGTAATGTAAAGAAGAATCGTAATCCATCAACGCTTCATGAGGACGATTTTGGTCAGCGAGTATATTACCCCGTTTGGTATAAAGGACTCCAATAATGCGTTTAACATCATCATTAGATTTTTTCATAATAGAAAGCCCTTCATCAATCAGTAGTTGAGCTGTTTGAAATTGATGCGTCAGGCGATAATAATCGCTCAAATTAATTGATGCTCGTGCCACATCATAGTCGGAATGTGTGGCTTTGTAAACAGCTATAGCTTTTTTACTGTATGCGATTGCGCCCTGATAATTCAAAGTATCTGCTAAAACATTGCTCATACTGAAAAGGCTGTGGGCATAAGTGAGTGAGTCTTCTAAAGTTCGTTCTGGAAACAAAAAACTGGAGTCAATTGCTTGTTGACTTATGCGTATGGCTTCTTGATAATTTTTTTCAAGACGGAGACATTCTGCATATTCAAGCAGAATAAAAGGTAAAATTAGACGGCTTTTAGAGGAATTGGACGCAAATTGAACGGCATTTTGCAAATAAAGTTTGGCTAATCCTATATCTTGTAATTTCACATAACACTTTCCTATTTTGAAATCATTATGCACTTGTAGCCACATAATGGGCGTTTGGGGTTGATTTACCCGAACAGAATCAAAATAGGCTAAGGCTTTTTCATATTTTTCTTCATTAAAATATGAAGAGCCTAAATTGTGGTAAATTCTTAATGCCAATTCATCATTTTTGGGCAAAACAGCTAAGCACAAATCCAGTGCTTCTTGAAAATATTTACGTGCCAATTGATAATCCGTCAACAATACTTTATTGCCTTCTATGCGTAAACTATCCGCTTGAGTACGAACTGTATCTACATCAAATTGAGCAACCGAGGGCTTAGGTTTTGTTTCACAACTTATTAATAATAAAGTAATTATAGATAATAAACTTATGATAAGTTTGAATCTTGTGATAAGTTTATTGTCTGTTTTTTTAATTACAAAGAAGCGTCGCATCATGATTATGGCTTTTAATATTTCCAATTGTTGACCCTTGTGCTTTGGTCGCATTGATGACACATTGCTTGATGTCTGCCGCTGATTTGGTTGGTTTTAGCCCCCATAGTATAGCAGCCGTTCGGGAGACAAAAGGTGTCGCAAATGACGTTCCGTCTCCAACGGCTGTTTGCCCACTTGGGTGTGCTAAAATCGTGAAAACGTCTTGACCTAAAGCATAGACATTCACTGAATTTACCCCATAGTTTGATGTATCAGAAATGTTTTCAAAGTTATGTGTCACGGCATTGACTTTATAACCACCCACTGAAATAACATTTTTGATTAATTTAGTATTATCGTCCCAATAACTCATCGTATCTCTGGCAAAAGCGGCGGGCCAAAACGCGCGTTGCCCATCAATATCGCTCCTTTGATTACCAGCACCTGCAACTATTAAAACATTGCTGTCTTGTGCATATTGTAGAATGGGTTTTAATATCACAGGCACGTCATCGGCATAAAAACCCCAACTGACATTAATCACTTTTGCACCTTTTTTGATGGCATAATACATACCGCAGATGGCTTTAAACAGCGAACCATTCAAAGTTGACCCCTCAGTAAATTTGACGTTCATGATTTCTAAACGCACATTAGTACCATAAAAAGCTTCGTTTTGCCAATAAAACTCGTTAAATAACCTTGAATAGTTGATAAGAATGGAGTTGATCTGCGTGCCGTGGTTATTTAGGTCAACGGGTGCTTGAGTGCGGTCACTCATATTAATACCATATTTACTGACTTGTGGATACGACCCACAACCCGAATTTAAAGGGCTTTTGTCTTTCCATAAAAAGTTTTCAATAGTTGTATTTGTGGTATCTACACCTGAATCTACGACAGCTATTTTGACAACTTGCGCTGTTGCATTGTTTGGATTGCTCAATTTTGCCGTGTCATTTCGTCCTGTTTGGTCCCTAATAATCAAACGTGGTGTGAATTGTAAAGGTAAATTGACGCAAAAAATATCACCGCCAACACCGCCAACGCGTCCACCTGCACTCTCTTGAGGCGGTGCGCTTATCAATTCAAGGACGGTATGTGTGGCACTTGCCCACAAAGCAAAGTTGGCATCGCAATCGCAACTATCTGTTTTGACGAAGCCTAAACTGTCCAACCTACCTTTAAAAGCGGGGGTAAGATTGCCTTGGGTAATGATTTGGCGACAATATATACTGTCTTTATATAGTGGGTCGGCACACAATTCATTTGTATTAACGGTTGGGCAGTTACCCCAAACACTGCAACAACTTTGGCAGTAACGGGTCAAAAAAATGATAAGCAATAGGAATAGGAGTATCAAGAAATTTCTCATTGTTCAAGCGGTTTTTATGAAAAATAATGCATTTTAATAGAACTGTTTAGTGTTCGTTAGCAGGTCTTTTTTAACAAGAATACAATAAAAAATAATTTTAAGAAAGCCGTAAGATAAGAAAAGACATGCACACCCATACGGAGTTTTGATGCTTGACAAAAGTAGGAAATATTTTAAGAAATATGAATTTAAAGGTCTTTTTTTTAGCAATGAAGCCTTTGACACAAAGGAAAGCGACCCCCCTCAATAAAGCTGTTGTATCTACACAGTTTTAACTAATTGATAATCAACGAATTAAAAATACAAAGTATAGTTTTGACTTACCCCGCGATTCATTGCGGGGACTTGGATAAACGCCAATTTAGGCTTTAGCCGCCTATTTCCTCAGTATTATAGATAGAAAAGTGCGCGGCTAAAGCCTTTATAATTGAGAATTGTAGTCCTCCACGATAAATCGTGGAGTTAGTCAAAATCTGTGTAGATACGACAGCCTCAATAAAGAAAGGGTCGCTTTTTTGTTAAAATTGACTAAAAATGCTTTGTAATAATGAATGATGAATGTGCAATTTATTGAAAACCAATAAATTGCACATTCATCATTCATCATTCATCATTACTTAATTCGGACGTTTATATTTCACAGGCGCAGGCGGTTCGGGTTTCAACTGAACCCCTTGTGTTTTCATCAATTTCAAGGCTTCTTCGACGGCACGTTCCAATTGTGGGTCTTTACCTTTTAAGACATCAGCTGGATTTTGTTTGACTTCAATATCGGGTGCAATGCCTTCGCCTTCTACCGCCCATTTGCCATTGATGTCATAAAAGCCACCACGCGGTGCGACCATACGTCCTTTATCAATAAACGGTGGCGTATCCCAAGTGCCAACCAAACCGCCCCAAGTGCGCACACCGACCAATGGACCTATTTTTTGTTGATGGAACAAATAAGGCATCAAATCACCACCCGAACCTGCTCTTTCATTAATAATCATCACTTTAGGTCCCCAAATAGCATCGTTGGGCACTGTAAAAGGTTTGTGTCCTTCTACGCGACTATTGAAATAACCTTGTAATTGTCGTCCTAAAACATCAACTATGTAATCGGCAGCAGAGCCACCGCCGTTGTTGCGCTCGTCAATAATGGCTCCTTTTTTATCCATCTGAGAAAAATAGTAGCGATTGAAATAATTGTAACCAGGACGACCCGTGTTTGGAATATATACATAAGCCAATTGTCCTTTAGACAAGGAATCCACTTTACGGCGATTGTTTTCCACCCAATCTCTTGAACGCAAACCACCTTCATCTGGAATGGGCACAACAGTTACAAGTTTCGCCCCCTCAGTATTGGACGTATTATTGATGGATAATTTGATTTGCTTATTGGCAGTGTTTTCAAAATAACTGTAAAAATTGCTCGATATACTGAGGGGTGCCCCATTGACAGCAACGATATAGTCGCCCACTTTGACGTCAACACCTGGCATTGCCAAAGGTGCTTTTAGTTCAGGATTCCAACTTTCACCTGTGTATATTTTTGAAATTCTAAAACCACCATTTTCAACGGCTATGTCTGCACCTAACAAACCAACAGGTATTTTCTTGACATCTGGAAAATCACCGCCACTAACGTAAGAATGTCCAATCGCAATCTCTCCGCTCAATATATCCACGATATAATTCAAATCCGTCCGATGACGACAATCTTTAACCCACGGACTGTACCATTCATAAACTTGTTTCCAAGGCGCGCCGTGTGCATTGTCCACGTAGAGATAATCACGCATATATCGCCAGCCTTCTTTTAGGATTTGCGCCCATTCTTCTTGAGGGACGATTTTTGTTTTTAAATCAATGGTTAATTTACCATCGCCAATTTTTGGTATTCCATCTGTTTTCACAATGCCCCAAGTGTCGCGGCTTTGATAGAGCAATTGTTTTCTATCATTTGAAGTAACTGCGGAAGTTATAGGCGTTAAAAAGACTTCTGATTTTTTGTCTTTAAAATTGTAGCGATGCAGCGTCAAACCTTGTTGATTCGGCACAGATTCCGTATAAAAAACACAATCTCTCGGTCCTTCAATCAAGGAAGTATAATTCCGCAAAGGAATATTGACCGCCAAAATCCTTTGTTGAATACCATCCAAATCAAGGACAATTGTTTTAGAACTGTCTTTCGCCTCTTTTTTCTCGTCTGTTTTTCCCTCTTCTTCATCACTTTTAGGCAATAAAGGCGATGGGTCTTTTTTATTTAAAACAACAAGGTATAAGCCTCTTGTCACTTGCAAATCATAAGTGCTCATGTCGAGCCAACCTGCGGAAACGCCATAATCTGTACTGCCCAAAAAATAAAGATATTTGCCCGACGCATCCCAAATAGGGTCAATCGCATCGGCTAAACCATCTGTGATTTGCGTTTTTTGTCCTGTTTCAATATTGTAAAGAAAAACGGCTTTGAATTGGTTACTCAATATTTTTGTATAAGCAATCCACTTACTATCTGTTGAAAAAGACGGATTCATCGTGCGATTGGGGTGCGCCATCAAGTCAGAATCCACTTTTTTAGTTGTGCCTGCGGCAATGTCCACAAGCCATATCGTATAATCTGTATCACTAAATGAAATATATTTTCCATCGGAAGACCACACAGGTTTATAATAAAACGTGGGTTTAGCGAAAGAGATGACATGCGGTTTTTCCATGCCCATTTGGTCAGCAATCATCAGTTGATACTCACCGCTGACATCAGAAAACCAAGCAATCTTCTTGCCATCAGGTGACCAAACGGGCGAGCGGTCAGCGACGCCGCTTGTGTTTGTGATGTTCCGACCATCGCCGTTTTCTTTTGGAACGGTAAAAATCTCGCCACGATATTCAAACAAAGCCCGTTGTCCTGTCGGTGACAACGACGCGTTCATCAAATCCCCTGAAGCCACATCTTTCCAACGTGGACGCGCCCAATTGAAATCACCTTTTACATTGATAACCAATTGTTTAGATTTGTTGGTGGCGGGGTCGAGTAGATGCAAAAAGCCAGCTTGTTCATAAACGATTTTATCGCTACATGCATCTATGCTTTTACAATCAAAGTCTTTATGAAACGATATTTGTTTCAATTCCTTCGTGCGTGGATTGAATTTCCAAACATTATTGGCATAATCTCTTTCAGACAAAAAATAGACATCGCCTTTGTACCAAACAGGGTCGCTGTGTCTTTCATTCGTCGCTTGTGGCGTTTGGATGAGTGATTTATCTTTCAAATTCATTATCCAAATCGGTTGCGCTTGTCCACCGCGATAGTTACGCCATTCGGGATCCCAAAGGGTTATGGGCGTGTAGGCGACATAATTTCCATCATCGGACAAATCACCGAAAGAGGCTTGTGGAATCGGCAATTCTGTTTCTTTACCCCCCTCAGTATTTACGGTAAAAAAATGATTAATCATCGTCGGCACACCCTTTCTGCCAGACCGAAATAACACTTGTTTGCCATCGGGCGTCCAACCTTGAACAATATCCGCATCGGGATGAAAGGTCAAACGCTTGGGTTCGCCCCCCTCAGTATTGACGACAAAAACATCGGTATTGCCATCATATTGCCCTGAAAAAGCAACCATTTTGCCATCGGGCGAAAAATGAGGAAAACTTTCTGTGCCTTCGTCACTTGTCAAACGTTTGGCATCGCCGCCCTCTCTGTCCACAATCCATAAATCGTCGGCATAAACAAAAACAATATTTTTTGAACTGATTGTCGGCTGACGAAGTAATCGCGTGCCTTGTGCAAAAAGTCCAACTGTGCTCATAAAGCAACATACACTAAGGAGTAAAAGTCGTTTTTCCATTGACATTAAAATTGGTTTGAATTGAAAACTATTTTTCAAAACTGAAAATTAAGAAACAATAAGCTAATTGCATTATTATTAGACGAAACAGTTGTTGGCGTAGGTGAGAATGAGTATTTTGATAGAAACACCCCCTCAGTATTTCTTGATAAAAACATTATTTTTTTCTCAAAAACGATATTGTTTTGGCTTTTCATAAACCCGCAAACCGAGCCGATACGGGTTTTGCTGTTGCATAAATGAAGCGACTCCCCCTCAGTAAAAACCACAAAAGTGACTGTCTCAAAAGGGAGGTTGATATATTTTCGACTACATTAAATTTTATCAAAAGACGCTTATGTTTAGGAAAACAGTCCTAAACATAAGCGTCTTTTTTTTAAACCTATATCAAGCACAATAATATAAAATTAAAAAAGTATAATAAAATTATTGTTTTATTTAAAATTAATATAATTATTATTTGCAACTGTTAAAAATTATAATATATATTTGCCTCACAACGAATTTACTGAGGGGGACAAAGTTGCCTTTCCAATAAACAACATTTTAATCTATATTTTTTTATAACAAAAAATCATATCAACATGATAACAGTTGAAGATTTAGCAACAATGAGCATCAAAGAGATTGCAGAAGCCATTGATGCACACCACGAAGAAGCCAATCCGCTTTACGAGGCATTGGGTAACAAAATCACCAAAAAAACGGAAGGTTTGGGCAACTTAGGCGACAACCGTGTGGATGTTGCCGAGTATTGGCTCAAAATTGCGAAAGCATACCGAAGCGACTTACCCATGAATTTTGATATAAGTGGGTTTGAAGAGGCGGTTTTAGGTTTTAAATTTATGGTGGATTACGCCAGTAAAAATGGCAATTTGACCGTGAAGTTAAAAACCGCAAGAGAAAACGCCTCCAAAGATTGTTTGGCATTTAGCGCGCATGTGCGTAAACGCATTAAGGAATTAGAGAGCAATCCTATCTATGCTTTAGTTTTACAAAAAGAGCCGAATCAACGGCAAGTTAAGGAAACGGCAAAACCTGTCCCTGTTGCGCCGCAGCTCGTTACGACAAATTGATATTTAGGTTTTGAGTTAATAAGACCGTTAAGAGCTTTTTCTAAGCTTTTAGCGGTTTTTTTGTGCTTTTTAGACTTTTTGAAGTTGTAAATGAACTTGGTGAAGTTGTAAATGAACTTGGCGAAGTTGTAAATGAACTTGGTGAAGTTGCAAATGAACTTCGCGAAGTTGAAAGTGAACTTGATGAAGTTGAGAATGAACTTCGCAAAGTTGTAAATGAACTTGGCGAAATTGTAAATGAACTTGGTGAAGTTGTAAATGAACTTCGCAAAGTTGGTTTTAAACTTGGTGAAGTTGGATTTACACTTATTTTTGTTACGCATTCGCCTATTTTTGTATATTTGGACTTCTAATATAAAAAATGAAAACATAAGATTTTTTTGAACCGATGGGAGAGGACAAGAACCTACTTTACTCTTTAAATTTAGTATGGAAACACAAGCCTATTTTGAGAATATCAGAATACACATTCAAAGCTACTTAACGGATGCGAACAGTCAAATTGACCTCGCTGTGGCGTGGTTTACGGATAAGGTTTTGTTTGATGCGTTATGTCAAAAAGCACAATCGGGCGTAAAAGTGCGGCTTTTGCTTTATGATGATGACATTAACAATGCCTATTTACCTTTTGACAAGCTGAAACAAGCGGGCGGGAAAGTCTTTTGGCTCAATGCCAAATTGATGCACAATAAGTTTTGTGTCATTGACCGTGCAGTGGTTATTTCGGGTTCGTACAATTGGACGAATAAAGCCAATAACGACAATTACGAAAACATTTCCGTCACGACGGGCGATGTCTTCTTTGCCGAACAATTTATTCAAGAATTTAATCGGATTGTCGAACGTCATTTTGGCGAAACACCCGAAACGACGATTGATTTTAGCCAAATTGTGAAACGCTTGGAACTGATTCGGCAGTTGATTGAATTGGGCGATACCGACGACATACCCCCTCAGTATCGTAAGCTCAAAACGCTGCAATTACCCGATGAAATTACGCGTTTGATTACCCTTTTGGATGAACGGTGTTATGGCGATGCAGTAGCGCAAATCACCGATTTTATCAATCGTTTCCGTCAAGTGACCGTTTTTGTTGATACCGAAATCCGTGCTTTGCAATTGGAAATGCACGCGCTCGAATTGGACATCAGCAGCCTTGAGAATGAGAAGTCGGAAGTCGAAAAAACGATTCATGACTTTGAAATTCAATACAATCGCGTTTTGGGGGAATTATTGCTTGATATTTTAGCGATTCGCCGACAGATTGCCCAAAAACAAGCTAAAGTAAACCCCAATGACCCCGAAGCACAAGAGCGACAATCGGAAACCGAAAATGATTTCAACAGTTACTATTCGAGTTACGAAGCCACAAAATCCAAACCCCTCAGTATATTGACGGCAGATGAAAAAGCGATGCTCAAAGACCGTTATCGGGCGGCTGTGAAATTGTGTCATCCTGATGTGGTTGCCGAAGCGTTTAAAGCCGCAGCGCAATTGATGTTTATTGAACTACAAACAGCTTATGAAGCCAATGATTTGGCGTGCGTTTCAGCGATACTTAATAACCTGCGCGATGGTAAACCTTTCGATGCCGCACATACGGCACTCAATGAAAAAAAGCAATTGCGCCATGCGATTGAGCAACTGCGGCAACGACGTGAACAGCTCATCGCCGCTTTGCAAAACCTCAAACAACACAATACTTTTATATTGATTCAAAATATCACGGATTGGCAATTATATTTTAATAACCAAAAAGTCGCTCTTGATGAACGTCTTGTTAAATTGAATGAAGAATGGACAAGGATAAATCTTTAATTATTTCGGAAGGGACGCGGGCTTTGGCAAGGGTTGGGCAACATATTGGGTTGGTTGATAAAGTTTTGAGTGCGCGGGAGGATACTTTCTTTAAACCGCATGAGATTATTTTACGCTGTGAAACAACAAAAGGTTTTGAAGATTTTGTAATTGATATAGATATTACAGAACTTAATTTATGGTTATGGATGGATGAAGAAGATATTATGACTCATTTATCGCCTAAGATAGGACAGTTAAAAAAAAGGCTCTGTGACAATTTTAGCGGCAACTAATTTTTGAACGCAAAACATCTTGCTCTAAAGTGTTCAAAATTAGTCATATTAAAGGTGAATC
>JAYTUQ010000171.1:0-26366 GCA_043744455.1 Saprospiraceae bacterium
CTCGACCAAAAGATTGATACGTTTACGTCTCTGAAATTAACGTCCGTTTTGTCGGCGACTAAAAACTTTGCAAACTCAATATCAGAGACAGAAAACCTAAAAAGCGACGATACGCCTCAAACAAGCAGCAAACCCATCAATAATACTGAGGGGTCGGGTTTGAGTATGCAAAACAGCCTTTTGTTGCGTCGTCGTTTTGTAAAAAAAGGACGCACCATGTCAACCAATATTTTTTATAATGTCAATACAAGCGGTCGCAACGGCATTTTAAATTCAGAAAATAAATATTTTAATGTCGGACCAACAGGATTAACAAGAATAGACTCCATCAACCAAAGCGATGACCGCATCAACAAGCGGGATAACTACGGTGCAACAGTTTCTTTCACTGAACCGCTTGGCAATCGGCAATATTTGGAAGCGAATTACAATTTCTCAAACACTTCAAACAATGCTGACCGCGAAGTGTATGACCTTAAAAATGGGGAAAAGCAGTATAATACAACCTTGAGTAATAAATATATAAACGATTATATCTACAACAAAACGGGTTTGACTTATCGTATCAACCGCAAGGAATGGAATTTGGCAACGGGTTTACAATACCAATATTCGACTCTAAAAGGCGAATTTATTTCAAAAGGTACGGCATTGGAACCTGTTAATTATAACTTCATTTTGCCCAATGTGCGCTTTGATTACAACCCAATTCAAGGCAAAAGCCTCCGTTTTGCCTACGAAACGAGCGTCAGAGAACCATCTATTGACCAATTGCAGCCGATTCGAGACAATACCGACCCATTGAACATTTATGTCGGTAATCCAGAATTGAGACCTGAATACAACAACCGTTTTTCGGTCAATTTCAATCGGTTCAATCAGTCAAATTTTCACATGTTCTTTGGTAATTTTAATTATAATTATACAGCAAACAAAATATCGTCATTGCAAATTGTCAATGCCAATTTTAGCCGTGAAACAACGCCTATAAATGTTAAAAACGACAAACAAGGCTTTGCTTTCTTTGGTTTTGGTATGCCACTTTATAAACAAGTGTTGCGAATGAATGTGACGACAAATGCCAATATTGGACAAGGCATTGCAGTGGTTAATAACATTGAAAACTTAACGAATCGGACAGGTTTAAGCGTCGGTTTGCGCCTAACTGTGAATATCAAAGACTCATTTGACGTAAATTTCAACGGACGTATTCAAAGCAATAAAACGACATATTCTGTCAATTCTAATCAAAATCAGCAGTATTACAACTATACTTATGACGTTGAAGCCAATTATCGTCTGCCTTTTGGTATAAGATTGAGTACCGATTTTGATTACTCCATCATAACAGGTCAAACCTTTGGCACGACAGCAGCGATTCCTATTTGGGGCGCATCTTTGTCAAAATATATGCTTAAAAAAGAGAGAGGTGAGTTGAAATTGGCGATTTTTGACATCTTAAATCGTAACACAGGCATCAACCGTACGGCAGATGTGAACTATATTTTGAATGAAGTGACCAATTCACTCGGTCGTTATGCGATGTTGACGTTTAATTACAATATCAATCCGATGCTCGGCGGCGGCGGTCATGGTGGCGGTGGAAATCGCGTGATTATGCAGCGGTTTTAAGACCCCCCTCAGTATAAAAGCAAAAACAAAAGGCAAAAGGCGTATTAGCGTCCTTTGCCTTTTGCTGTTTTAAGCCTATCTTTTGTCGTCGGATTTATATTGAATTGTTCTTCAAAATGGTCAATAAAGGCTTGAAAACTGTCATCTTCTTTATGTTTTTTGTAAACAATGTCGAATTGTAAGTCTGTAAAAATCTCGAAAGAGTGCTTTTCTTCGTATTGTCTTTTAGCTTTTGATGATAAACCTGTCCGTTCTTTTAATTCTCCTTTTGGATTAGCATTTAATTTAGGGTTTTTATTATACTGCCCTTTTATACCATATTTTTCGTTAAAAGTGTCAATATCTGCCAATATTAATGCTTCTAATTCTATGACTGCAAGAAAGAAAATGCTTTTTATAGATATGCCTTTTTGAATAGCTTTAAACCATTGATTGCGTTCTGTTCGTTTAGCATGTTCATCAAGGTCAAGCATACACAAAAGAGCATCTAACTTTTGTTTATCAATTTCAGTAGGCATGGCACGTATAATTTTTGAATAAGTTGGAATGCCTTTACTAAACGAGTTGAACAAGGAAATGAACTCAATTTTGCCTTTATACTGAGGGGTCAAAAAAGCTTTAAATGCGCAAGCATCATTTCTATAGTTTTCTCCTATTATGCCAATCCGTATCATAAGAATTCTGGGTTTTCTTCTTGTATGAATCCTGACATCATCCAATAATCGCTTAAAAAGCCTACATTTTTCATATATTCAGTCGCATATCCTTTTTCTTCCTCAGCTAAATGATACATTTTTGTTCCTTCCTTTCCCTCGTGTTTTGCAACGATGATATTATCTAATTCATCTTCTCCTAAACTATTTAAAACCTGTGGAGAGTGGGTAGAAATAATGATTTGATTTTGTTCACTTTTAGCCATTAAGAAATTCATCAATAATGCTAATTGATGAGGATGAACACCGAGTTCAGGTTCTTCCATCAATATGATTTCATCTTTTCGAGCATAAGTGACACTGCCAATAAGATAAAATAAGCGTTTTGTACCATCTGAAAGTTGTCTCCAGTTTACCCATTGATTGTTGACAAAAAAGTGAAAATCAATACCTTCAATTGAAATACGCTCAAAGCTTTCTTCTTCTTTTTCAATTGTCAAACGTGCTAGTCCCCAATAAATTTCAATGTTCTTAATTGGTGAAAATAGTTTTAGGTTTTCACTCAAATTTTCAATTGAAAACCAATTGTTTTCAATTATGCTTTCTACAATAGATGCTGCTTCTTTATCAATACTAATAGTTGCATTAGAACTAAAAATATTATTTAAAAAGGTATCATACCGATAATCATTTAATAAATCTGAATTGAAATAATTAAACTCTTCATTTCTTTCTAATCCATTACTATCAGAAGTAGAATAAGAATCTTTAAAAAATATAGCTTCTAAACTAAGCTTATCTTTTAGAATTGTATTCAACGGGTTCTCAAATTTAAGATAAAGTGTCGGATGGGGTTTAAAACTTATCAAGCCTTCAGTATCATTTTTTTCTTTGTTTGATGCCTTAAAATTTTCATCAAGATAATAAGTTGTGGACTCTATTTCATTACCTCCAGATTTTACTTCTTCTTCAATAATATATGATAGCCCTTTTGGCTTACCTTTATATATTTTTTCACCTAATATTTTCATCGAAAAAGGTTCAATTAGCATATCAATTTCAAACCTTCGCGTTTGTCCGTTAAACAAATGTTCATAGTCTAGTTTACAAGCCGCATCTAAAAACTCCAAAAAATTAGTTTTTCCACTCCCGTTCCCTCCAATAAGAATATTAAGACCTCTATTCAAAGTCACAGTAACGTCTTTGATACTTTTGTACCCTTTCAAATGTACCGAAGTGATATAAGCAGATTGTTCTTGTTCCATTTTCCTATTCTTTTGATTTTTAATGACTTATAAACAAAAGTAAAAAGAATTAGGAAATTTTAAAAATTTCCTAATTCTAAGTTCAACATTATTTCAACAACCCATCCGCATTATGATGCGCCTTGTACCGCCCTTTCCCAAACCGTGTCCCATTAAACTCTTCGGTTTTTCTCAAAATCAGCTGTTTCTCCTTGGGTAAATGTGTGAAATCTCGACATTTTTTGGAACAACATGCCTCATATTGCGCTTCACAGTTTGGGCATTGTATAAAAAGCAAGTGGCAAGCATCATTTGCACAGTTTTTATGGACATCGCAAGGTGTGCCGCATTGATGACAACTCGAGACAATATCATCAGAAATGCGTTCGCCTAAACGGTCATCAAAAACGAAATTGACACCAATAAACTTGTTGGGCAACACCTTATCGTGCACTTGTCGAGCGTATTGAATGATGCCGCCGTCGAGTTGAAAAACGTTTTTAAAACCTTTATGCTTGAACCATGCACTTGCCTTTTCGCAGCGAATACCACCCGTGCAATACATGACGAGGTTTTTACCTTCGTTGCCTTTCAGCATATCTTCAACTATGTCCAATTCGGCTCTAAATGTCTCCACTTCGGGCAATATTGCGCCTTTAAAATAACCGACTTCCGATTCGTAATGATTCCGCATATCTACCAAAATAGTGTTGGGGTCGTCGGTTAAGGCGTTAAATTGTTCAGCATTTAAGTGAACGCCTGTGTCAGCAGGGTCAAAACTTGAATCATCCAAACCATCCGCCACAATCTTTGGACGGACTTTGATGATGAGTTTGTAAAACGATTTACCATCATCATCAACCGCATAATTCAAGCGAATGCTGTTCAAAAAAGGAATAGAAAACAACGTTTCTTTGAACAATTCAGCTTGTGTAGTTGGAATCGAAATCTGTGCATTGACCCCCTCAGTAGCGACATAAATTCTGCCTTTTGTACCGATTTTGTCGAGCATGAGATACAACTCATTGCGGAACAAGTGCGGGTCGGCAATGTGGTGGTATTTGTAAAAGGAAATGGTGGTACGTGATTCCGTACTTTCGAGAAGCTGCTTTTTCAATACTTCTCTATCCACACGATTGTGCAGGCTGGGTTTTTTCATAATTATTAAACTACGCCGTTTGCAGGACAGCTGTTTGGTAAAAAATAAGGTACAAAATTAAAAATAACCAACCTTAATAGCGAATGAAAATGATTTCAAAACAACAAATTGATTTATGTTTTTTATTTGAAGTCAAACAAAACACGTCAAATTTGAAAATTCAGCTTATTTTTACAAACTAAAATCGTCTTTTTATGAAAATTCATAGCATTAGTATTAGGAATTTTAAATCTATTCGGCATCTTGAAGATTTTGAATTAAGAGATATAAATGTTTTGATTGGCTCAAATGGTGCGGGTAAATCAAACTTTATTTCTTTTTTTTATTTTTTAAATCAAGTTGTTAATCAAAACCTTGAAAATTACACGGCTAAGAAAGGCGGTGCAGATACCTTTTTGCATTTTGGGAAAAAAATATCTCCGTATTTAGGACTTAAAATTGTTTTTGAAAAGGAAAATGGATTGTTAAATGACTATTTCATCACTTTAGAACCCACCAATGATGAGAAATTTATAATAAAAGCAGAAGAAGCACGCTTCAAAACATTCACTAATGAATGGCATCCAGATAAACAATTAAGTAAAGGGATTTATGAAAGCACTATTGACAATAGGAACTCGGGGATTGCATCTTGGGTCAGTCTTTATCTTAAATCTTTTAAGATTTATCATTTCCACGATACCAGTGATACCGCAGGCGTAAAAGGCTTTTCAGACATTGAAGACAATCGTTTATTTCGAGAAGATGCTTCTAATTTGCCTGCATTTCTATATACTTTATGTTTAAATTATCCACAACATTTTAATAGAATCGAAAAAACTATCAAACGCATTGCACCATTTTTTGATTGTTTTGATTTACATGAATCCCAAAATTTGAAAGGAAAAATTCGATTAGAATGGAAAGAAATAGGTTCAGATAAACCGTTTAACGCTCATCATTTATCGGATGGCACACTGCGAATGATTTGCTTAACAACACTTTTGTTGCAACCCCAACTACCCGAAGCAACTATTATTGATGAACCTGAATTGGGCTTACATCCATCAGCACTTAATATTTTAAGTGGTTTGATTCGTAGTGCATCACAAGAGTCACAAATTATTATTTCGACGCAATCAACTTCTTTTATCAACCAATTCTCACCCGAAGATATTATTGTAGTTGAACGTCAAGATAATCAATCAACTTTTAAGCGACTTAATGTGGAAGATTTAGAGGATTGGCTTGAGGATTATACTTTAGGAGAAATTTGGGAAAAAAACATCATTGGGGGCAGACCTTGAATACTATGCAACAAGTTATTATTTTAGTCGAAGGTCCAACTGAAGAGGCTTTTGTTAAAGAGGTTTTAAGACCCTATCTCCAAAATTATAAAGTTTGGTTAACGCCTACTATTGTCAATACAAAAATAGTGAAAGAGGGAAAAAACTTCAAAGGCGGTTCCGTTTATTTCGGGAAAGTGCAACGTGATTTGACACGAATCTTAAAGGATACTTCCGTTTATGTAACGACTTTTTTTGATTTTTATCGGCTTGGCACAGACTTTCCTATGTTCAACCAAATGCCTATTAACAGCATTATTTATGAACGTATCGCATTTTTGGAAGCAGCTTTTGAGAAAGCCATAAATAATACATGTTTCAAAGCATACATCCAACCCCATGAATTTGAGGCTCTGCTTTTTGCAGATGTGATAGGTTTTGAAAGTAATTTCAATGACGAACCCTCTTTTATTGATGGCATACGTCGAATAATTCAAAAATTTCCAAACCCTGAAGAAATCAATGAAGGGGCAACTACAGCACCTTCTAAACGTATTGAGAAACTCAAACCGAATTATGAAAAAATCTTTCACGGCAATATGATAGCTTTGGATAACGGCATAGATGTTTTGCTTCTTAAATGCCCCCATTTTTCTGTATGGATTGAGTGGTTAAAAAACTTACCCAAGAGCAATATGGCATAAATTCTTTGTGGGTATAGCTTAGACCAGTCGTGAAAAGAAGCATTACTGGTCTTTTTTATTCCTATTGTTATCAAATTACTGAGGGAGTATCATCGCCTTTTTAAACTGTAACGGATTTTCACCCGTTACTTTCTTAAAATCCGATTAAAATAAGACAGACTTTCAAACCCACAGGTGAAGCACACTTCCGTTACCGTATTGTCTAAAAGCAGCAATTTTTTCGCTTGATTGATACGGTATTGATTGACAAATTCTGTAAAAGTCATCAAAGTCATTTTTTTGAAATAGCGACAAAAGGCGGCATGGGTTAAATGCGTCAATTTTGCCATATCTAAAATGTCCATTTTTTCTTGATAATGGGCTTCGATATAAGCATAAACCACTTTTAGACGTTGTTGCTCCTTCAAATTGTAATATTGTCCAACTGGATTGGTATGTAGAAGTTCTTTTTCAGCACATACAGACATAGATTCTAACAGTTTTAGAATGGCGATAAATTGTTCAAAATGACTGAGTTGAAATATTTTTTTCAACGCTTCGCCTATTTCTTTTTTTGAATGACCATGAAAATAAAAGTACATTTAAAGTCATTATTGTTCAAATAGTGGTAATTATAGTTGTATTTTTCCCTTTACCCCATGCTTTATCTTTGTGTCATTAAATCATTAAAAAAAAAAAATGGATATGCAAGAAATGATGGTGCCAACCATCATACCCAACAACGCCCATACAGACATGCCAGGCAATCCTTCGACGGCAAAAAGTAGTAAAATCAAACTCAATGACCGCTCAAATGGCGTTGCTTTACGGGTATTGAGTGAAGAAGATTGGGCGTTTTGGTTGCACAATGGTTATGTTATCATCAAAAATGCTGTGCCAAAAGAGCAAGTGGCTGCAACGGCTCAATTCCTTTGGGCATTTGAGGAAAAAAATCCCAACAATCCTGAAACATGGTATGCACCACCCCGGGCGGAAATGAAGATGAAAGAACTCGGTGGCACGGGCATGGTGGAAGTTTATAACAATCAACACCTTTGGAATAATCGCCAAATGCAGCGGGTTTATGATGCTTTCGTAGATATTTGGGGCACTGAAAAGTTGTGGGTGACGATTGATCGTGCGAATTTAAACTTCCCGATACGTCCTGGATTTTCCTACAAAGGTTTTATTCATTGGGATTATGACCCCGAGACGAAGCCGCAAAATGTGCAAGGTGTCTTAGCTTTGGCTGACCAAATGGACGAAAATATGGGCGGTTTTCAATGTATTCCTGAACTGTTCCGTACTTATGACACTTGGAAATTGACACAGCCCGAAGACCGCAATCGGTTTCAACCTGACACATCGGCGTTTGAAGGTCAGTTTGATAAAGTGAAATTAGAAGCAGGTGATTTATTGATTTTCAATAGTTTAGAACCGCATGGCATTCGTGCAAATTTGTCTGTTGATAAAGTTCGGATGGCACAATATATATCCATGATGCCCGCAGAAGAGGACAACGAAGCGTTGCGCGAATGGCGTATCAATTCTTGGAAAAACCGCATCGCACCCGAAGGTTATGCCTTCCCCGGCGACCCACGTAATTGGGAGCAGACGAAGTACGATACAGCCGTTTTGAATGATTTAGGAAAGAAGCTTTTAGGGCTTGAAAAATGGTAAAGTGTTCTAACAAAGTATAAAATATGCAAAATCAACAACGCTACACCACACCCAACAACGGCGTAACAATGCCTTTGTTGGGTCTTGGTGTTTACGATATGTATCAAAAAGAGGCAGAACAAGCCGTTTTGTGGGCATTAGAAACAGGTTATCGGCTCATCGATACGGCGGCGATGTATCGGAATGAAACTGTTTTTGAAACTTACAACCCCATCCTTTCATACAACCATTTCAACTTCACACCATAGTGCTTTTCGGGCAAAGCATGACCACTCTGTGGATACAATTTAAAGGATTTATCCGTCGAAGACAAATTGTTGTATGCTGCAAAATTAATCGCTCCTGGACATGTCTCATCAAACAAGCCGACGCCCATAAAAACAGGGCAAGTTACTGAGGGGGCTAAATTTTTGATGTCGATATAGTCCAAAGTCTTTAAAATCGTATCCATTTTGCGGAAATGCGTAAGGGAATACAGCTTAAACTCATCTGAGGGCCAGCGAGCGATGTTGAAATAATTTCTAAAATCGCTCAAGAAAGGCACATCGGGAATGCAATATTTGATGCGGTTATCAAGCGCCGCCGTGGCAATACTCAATGCACCGCCTTGACTGCCGCCTTCCACCACAAGGCGAGAAGAATCTACTTCTTCACGGCTTGCTAAAAAATCAACTGCGCGTATGCAATCCATGTAAGAACCGCGATAAATATACTTTTCAGGCTCATTGATACCTGTCAGTAAATAGCCCGGAAAGCCAGGATTCACATCGTCGCGGCTATTGCCATGACCTCTGATGTTCAGAAAAAACTGTGCAAACTCTTGATTATCAACGTCAAAAGGCATCATAACCGATGAATAGCCTTGTACATGTAGCATAGCGGGTAAGTTCTTTTTGCCCTTCGGCACAGCATAATAACCGCGCACCCGCACATTGCCCAATGACCGCATTTCAACCTCAAAAACATCGGTTTTTTTAGTCGCATACTGAGGGGTCGGTGTCAACTTAAAATCGGGCAAAACAGCGTCGAGTTCTGCCCGCGCATCAAGCCAATATTTTTTAAAATCTTCGGGTAGGGTAGGTGCCGAAACCGCTTTGGTGGGTTCGTAGGCAAAGCCACATTTCTGCGTCAATTTATTGCCTTTGTTATCTTCAAAAAGACAATGAGCAATGTAAAAACCCACTTCTTTAACATCAAACGACAGGGTCGGCACACTTAACGTTTGACCTTTTTTGATGCTGACATTTTCAGATTGAGAAGTCACCTGTTCGCCCGTAAAACGTTTGATATCAATGGTTAATGTGCCACTTAGATTTTCGTTTGAACCATTTTTCAGAGCAACGTTTATGCCGACGGGCTTCTCCGCATCATAGGCATTTGAGGGTTCATTGTTTTCAATTTTAATATCAAAAAGCTGTTTCCATGTCATGGGTTCAAACCGATAATCTCCTGCGTACATACCGCCACCGCCACCTGAATCATGCACTCGAACGGCAATAACATTTTGTTTTCGCCAATGAATCAACTTTTTAGGAATAAAATAGACCCTATCAACGTCCCAAGCGGTTTGAGCATTCGGCGGCATTTGACCCGTTGCACCGATTTTGACACCATTAAAAAACGTCTCGTCCGCATCATCAATTTTGCCCAAACGCAAAACCAAAGAACCTTTGCGCCCTACCGCACGCCGCATCTTGCGAGAATCCAAAACAATGGTTTTGCGATACCAACCAAAGCCATCATAACCTGGCATCACCGCTTCCCACGGCTTTCCAACCTCGATGGGTTGCCAATTTTGGTCGTTGTACTGAGGGGTTGCCCAAACAAGGTCATCGCCTGTTTGGAATTTCCAATTGCCTGCTGTGATGTCAATGGGTTGTGCTTCTATCCTTGAAAAACCAAAAAAAGAATAGATAAAGTTGAGAATAGCGGTGAACATTAGGATTTTGAATTTCATTGTTTAGCAAAATTTGAAGCGAAGCTAAAAAGAATTGCTTAGTTTTCTTCAAAAAACAGCAAAAGCCAACCCCTCAGTAAAAGGTCGGCTTTTGTGATATTTTTAGATAAAAATCATTCCCAATCCAAATCTGCAATTCGCAATGTAAAACCTACTAACACATCTTCACCAGACAGCGTTTTTTCAAACGAATCCACCACTTCACGACTGCCATCAGCGCGATAGATATAGGTGCGTTCTTCGATGCGGTCAATGAGCCACGCCAAACGACAGCCATTGAGCATATATTCTTCCATTTTTTCTTTAGTTTCCTTCAAAGAATCTGTTTCTGAACGGATTTCGATGATAAAATCAGGTGTGATTGGTGCAAATTTCTTACGCAAGGCTTTTGGCAATGCTTCCCAACGTTCGCGGGCAATCCACGACACATCAGGCGATTTGACAGCAGTATCAGGCAAAGTAAAACCTGTTGATGAATCAAATGCTCGACCTGTGCGTGTCTCTTTGTTCCAGTGATAGACTTCACCACTTACTTCAAAATTAAAGCTACCTGTTTCGCTTCCTGTTGGTTCCATAATAATGATTTTCCCAGTTTTAGTACGTTCGATGCGTTTGTCGCTCATTTCGGGCGATTGGCAGAAGGCGAAAAATTCATCATCTGTCATCTTTTCTGTTTTCTTTGAAATTGCTGTTGCGACCATGTTTTTATCTTTTTTATGTACAAAAATAATTGTTTTTGATAAAAATTGACATTTATTAAAACTAAAACTCGAAAAATCGACCCCCTCAGTATAAAATCCTCTGAAAGGGGATTGAGTTTGATAATATGTATTAATTCTCTGCTTTTCGAGTGAGATGTTTGTAAAAATCAAATCGGTAATGAAAAAATAACCGAGGTTCCTTTGTTTGAAGTTTGAATCATACATTTTCCACCTATTTCTACCATCCGTTCTTTCAGATTGAATAAACCATTCCCATCTGCCGTTTCTTTTGTTAACAAAATAGGGTCAAAACCAACACCATCGTCTTGAACAGTAAGGGTCAAAAGGTGGTTTTCCGTCGTAAAGACAATTTTTAACGCCGTTGCCTTGGCGTGTTTCAAAACATTGTTCAGCGTTTCTTTGAAACACATCAGTAGCACTTTGCGACTTTCTCCATTGATGACGACATTTGGTATTTCGGACGGAATAGACGTGCGCACAACGATGTCCGTTGATTCAAAAAGGTCTTCTGCGTATAAGTCGAAATAATTGACTATGCTCGACAATGTATCATGTCGGGCATTGATTGTCCATATCACTTCACGGACTTTTTTAGCAACTTCGCGAGAAGAATCTACGAGATGGTCAAATTCAGATAGTGTTTTTTTATCCCCGTTTACTTTCTGGCGAATTCTTTCGGCTTTCATACTAAGAGCGGAAAGGTCGGAGCCGATGTCGTCATGCATATTGGCAGCGATATTCAATCTTTGTCTTAAAAGTTCGTCTTTTTGTTTTAGCTTATTATTTCGGTGAAAAATAAAAGCAACTAGCGAAAATAGAACCAATACTGCGAGTAAAGAGGCGATTTGAACTTGTTTTTCGAATTGCAATTGTCGCGCTTCCAGTTCTTTCTGATACAATTGATCCTTATAAAGAAGAGAGACAAGGTTGATTTTTTCTTGCCCAACCAAGCTGTCTTGCGTATCAATAACGAGCTGCATATACAGAACCATGCTGTCTTTAATTCCTTTCTTTTTATACAATTCTGCCAGCAAAGTCGCCACAGAATGTAAAATGTGTAAATATCTTTTATCATTATCGCCCTTATTGGGTATGGCTTTTTTCGCAAAGTAAATGGCAGAATCAATCTGATTTTTTTTATCATATAGTTTGGATAGGTTTCGATAAACATAAGGTGCTAATTTTCCGTCTTTGTTTAAAGCCGTTTTAACACGGGTGTAATATTTTTCCGCTTCTGATATGTTACCCATTTTTAAGTAAATATCGCCTATTGAACTCACATTAAAAATATCATTTGGCACAAGTATATCTGCCTTCAAGCCAAATACAAGCGCGGAGTCAAGGACATTGAGCGTATTATAATTTTTGCAAAGTGTTGAATAACACCAATGCAGCATTTCTGATTTGTACTGTATTGCCATTGGTGTTACTCTCAAGACAAATTCATTTGACAGCTTTGGATAGACTTGGTCTTCTAATGTCCAACTAATCAATAAGTTGCAGAATATAATATTATCTATATCGCGTTGTTTTTCAAAAATAGGGACGGCTTTCAAAGCATATTGCAAACCTTGTGCAGAAGCGCCCGTCATTCTGTAATAAATAGCCAACCTCATAAGGCAAAGGGCTTCTCCTTTTGAATAATTCAATTTTTTGGACAGCTCAATACCTTTATTGGCATATATAAGGGCTGAATCTAATTGGCGAATGGCATAATTCCAAGTAATCTCTTGCAATATTAAAACGCGATTGGTATCTTCTCGACTCACCTGTGATGCTTGATGTAAACTGTCAATATTGAGGATATATCCACTCGCAGCACGTACAGGTCTATACGGTGAGGTATATAAATGGTCAACATTGGGTACTTGCCCCCACAAACAATTTATCTGCAATATAAAAAGGCCTAAAAGGATTAGTTTTTTCATTTTCATTAATTTTTAAAAACGTCTTTCAAGGCAGCCACACAATAAAAGTCTGATACCCCTCAGTATTTTTTGCATTTTTTGAAGAAATACTAAGGGGTTATCAAGGCTTACCACATCCGCGTATATTTATAACGTATTGTTTCATTTTGCTTATCAAAAACCACCGCCGTTTGCGTTAATTCTGTGATGTTCTCTTCAACTTGACACATTGAGTCTGTAACCAAACGACTCTTGATGATTTTGAAACTGCCCGTACAGTGACCCCAGTTTTGTAAATCTTTTGTAAAAGCGCCTGTGCTTTTGAACTCTAAGATTTCGCTCGTTGTGGTTTTAGTCCAAGTTGTTTCTTTCGACGGACTGTTTTTGCCAATGTCGGTTAGTTGCCATCTGCCAACAATTAAATCAGGATTAATATCAACCGTCGTCTTGTTGGTGATTGAATCAGGACTAATGCTTTCGAGATTTGATTTTGTACAACTTAAAACTATTAACGAAAGAATGAGTGAGAAAAAATGTAAAGTCTTCATTTTTAATAAATTTTTAAGGTAAAAGAATATAATTGAGTAACCTAAAAATTTTTTGGGGTTAATACCGAAAGGATTAAAGGTTAACCAACACCCCTCAGTAAAAAACTCATTTTTTGAACTTTATGGCGTTCACCAAGTCACCCAGCTTTTTGCCCTGTTGAAGACCAACATCTGCAGATAACTGATAGTGAAGTCCCCCCAAAACTCTTGACCTTGCGCCTTCTTCTGCATATTGACTGAAAGAAATGTACGTCCGCGCACCATAAAGCGTACTATATGTATTGTCCGTAAAAGTGTAATTTGAACCAAATGTACTTTCAAGCGTAACAGATGCCGCTTTCATCAACAAAGCATGGCCCGATGTATATTCAGGATGTGAAGGCGTTGGTACAACTGTATTCCATGTCGGATGCCCCATGACTGTCCGAATATAAGTAATCGGGCGAACAAGGTTATAGGTGTATTTTGTTTTTATAACCACAATAACAGCGTCACTTATCGCAATACCGTGTTTGGCATAAAGTATAGCCGATTCAAAAAGCGGTATTTGTGTTTTTTCAATTATTTGATTTGCCACATTCGTAAAATGGTTGGCGCCATTTAAAAGTCCAGGTAAATCTGCCCAAAACTTAACTGTTGTACTGTCGTAGGATGTCAAGGATAAAGAAGTGTTATAAACTTCTTCAACCATTTTATAGAACGCCGATTGAGGGTTTTCGGAGTAAGCGGGCGGAGCTGAAACGAGTAAATTAGTTGCAACATCTTTGATAAATGTTCTATTATTACCTGCAAACGGGAAAGCTGCTAGTGCAAAAGCTGGCGGCGTTGGTTGCCACAAGCCTGGTCCGATAGGTGGTACATAACCTGTTGGTAGATTCAAATAACCTTCGTGTCCGCCATCTGTTTTTGACCATTCAAAAACGTTAGCGGCAACTTTGCGTCCTAAATCAGCCGAACGCGTCAATTCATCGGGCGTGGCTTGACCTTGGAATTGTATTGTAAAACTGGCTTCAAGCGAATCAATTGAAAATTTATTTGCCGAAGAAGTTGTCGGGAAAAAACTTCTCATAGCAGAAGCCATTGCAGCATTGGCACTTGCTGGCAAATAATATGTTTTGGTCGCATCATAAACTGAAGCAGGATTGGGTGCGCCAAATAAGATAGCGACAGATTGGTAATTGGACACGCCCGGTACCAGCGATTCGTACAAGGTCAATCCTGTAAAACCGAAACTTCGTGCCGTAACTCCTTGATTATAGCCTGCCGTCGTTCTCGCCAATTCTATTTGTAAACGTATCCATTTTGTTGCAACATCGTTTTTGTAAGAATCACCGCAAGGGTCTGACGATATTATTCCACCAATAACTGTATTGTTATTGCCACAGTTTTTGACTTTTTGCGTTGCATTAGCCGTTACGCGGTTGTTGAAACTAGCGAATTGTAAAACCCCCAATCGGCGTGTATCACCCGCTAATTCGTAATCCAATACACCGTTACCTGTTGACGTATTGCCTTCCAAAATGTTGTTGTTTGCGCCACCAATGACGACATAGCCCGTGTTAAGATTATTATTCGATTGGTTATTCCGAACTTTCCAATTGCTGGTCGGTATCGGTGTCCCTGTGAGTTGACCGTTTGGTAATCTGACAGTGTTTGGGATGACATCACATAGATTGATACCGATAAAGTTATTGTGGACATTGTTTTGAACAGTACTACCGTATTCATCGCCCATAAAAATGCCTTGTAAACTGTTGGCGACTTCATTGTCCGCAATCCACGCGCTTTTGCCATTCATTACAAGAATACCTGCGAACAAAACACGCGGTGTTGTTTGCCACAAAGTTGAACCAAATACTTTGTTGCCCATAATGGTCATTTGATTTGATTTTTCAACAACGACGGAAAACTGAAACTGCCTAAATGTATTGAACATAGAAGCACTGAGGGGTGAGTTTTCAAACAGAACTGCTGTTCCGCCATCATTGTCAACGGGCTGAATTTCGATGTTTTGAATCGCCGTTTGCGGTGCATTCAAAACATGTATGGCTGGATTAATCGGCACAACGCCATTGGCATCTGGTAAACCGACCGAAGATTTGATTTTCAAAACTGCCCCTGTTTCACCAATCAAAATAACGCGCTTACTGATAACAACACCCGCCGTCTCGGTGTGCAAACCAGAACGCAAATAGACAATACCACCTTCATCCGCATCTTGCAAAGCTTGAACAAGGGCATTGTTTGACCCCGCAGGAACGACGATGAATTGCGCTGCCATACGGGTTTCCACTTGCATATCAACGCCTTGCGCTTTTTGGATGTCGAGTAATGCTTTTTTGATGTTTTGCCGAACTTGCTGCACATCAACAGGTCCGAGATTGGTAGTTGTCGTGAGTACAGATTTGTCTTTTGAACAACTGAACACAACGATGGCTATTGCCGCAGAGAGGCAAGCCAAGAGAATTGACTTTCTCATTTGGAAGAATTTTAGATTGTTAAGAAAAAAGAAGTTTGTGAATAGAAGCCCGATGAGTTGAGTCACAGGGTTGTTTTTTATAAATACAAAGTTACACCGCCCCCCCTCAGTATAAAATCACCCAAAAGGGCGAATTTGTTAACACATTCGTGTTTTATATCACCCGTTTTCGGGATAGTATCTATCTTAAAATATACTTTACTTTGTATTTTATTCATCACGCATCATTCATCATTACTATGAAACCCATCCGCGTCGCCATCATCGAAGACCGTCCCGAATTTAGTGGGATATTAAAAGTTCTATTAGAAGAAGACAATCGCTTTTTCTACGTCGCCACGTTCACAAGAGCCGAAGAAGCGATAAAAAAGCTGCCGTTTGAACGTCCCGATGTGGTCTTGACAGACATCAACCTGCTCGGCACACTGACAGGTATTGATGCCATGTCAGCTATCAAAGTCGAATACCCCAAAATTTTGTTTATGATGCTTACCGTTTTGGAAGACGAAAATAAAATCTTCAAAGCCTTAGAAGCGGGCGCCAGTGGTTATATGCTCAAAGATTCAGGTTATACGCGTATTTTGGATGCCATCATCGAACTCTATAACGGTGGCTCACCGATGAGTGCAGGTATTGCCCGAAAAGTCATCGAATCGTTTAAAAAACCCACGCAAGACGCTGCCAATGCTTACGACAAAGCATTAACTGAGCGCGAAAAGGAGATATTGGAAGCCCTTTGTCAAGGCAAAAAGATGAAGGAAATTGCCAAAGATTGTTTTATTTCATTTGAAACGGTGAAAACGCATTGTCATAATATTTATGAAAAAATGCACGTTCGGAGCAAAACGGAGATGTTGATTAAATTGGGGCGATTGAGCTGACACAAAAAATGCTGTCTCAAAAGGTGCATGTAACTCATTGATTGATAACATTGCACTTTTTGACACAGCCTCGTGATAAGGTTAAACTTACTTCACAACTTTCCCTGTCCAACTCGAAATACCGCCTGACATGTTATAAACGTCCGTGAAACCCATATTTGCCAGCGTTTTACAAGCCCTTGCACTTCGCGCACCGCTTCGGCAATAGACGAAAACGGGTTGGGCTTTATTGAGTTTAGCGGCTTTTGTTATCAATTCGTTGCTCATGACATTGGCATTGATGGCTTTGGGTAAATGACCACTTTTAAATTCGTCAGCTGTTCGCACATCCAAAACGACCCCCTCAGTCACGCCTTTGTCGCGATTATAAATATGTTGCGCTATTTTTTGACCAAAATCGTTTGGATTGAGATTGGCGTAAGCAGCCGATGCACTACCGCCGCCGAAAAGATTTTTTAAGAAATTCATCATTTTTATTGTTGTACTGTTTTGATTGTTAAATTGTTAATTAATGTACATATTTAGTAAATTTTGAAATTTACTAAATATGTAATGCTTTAATTATTAAGACTTTACACTTATAAAAGGGAGTAAGGCTTGCTCTATTTGTACCGCAGACAATACGCCTGACTGCCGCCATTTTGCTTCACCATTTTGGAAAATAATCATCGTCGGAACAGAGCGAATTTGCAATTGTGATGAAATCGAAGGGTTGCTGTCCACGTCAATTTTAACAATTTTAACATCATCGCCGATTTTGTTTTTGACTTCTTTTAATATCGGTGCAAGCATTTTGCACGGCCCGCACCACTCTGCGGAAAAGTCAACGAGAACAGGTTTTTCTGATTGGATAAGTTCATTGAATGAAACTGCCATGATTTTTATTGTTTTATTTTATTTAAATACAAATGTATGAACATTCATTCATTTAAAAAAGTTTCAAGTTCCTTATTTTTAATTTTTATTAAACATAAAAGTCGTCGAAGTTGTGCACTTCGACGACTTTTAAAACGCTAAACTAAGCCGCCACTTTTTCAAAATCAGGCACTTCGTATTTCGCTATCCGTCGATTTTCGATAATCGCTTCATAACTTTCATTGAGGGCTTGACTGTTTTTATCAGTAATGATTTTATCTAAAACATCTTCGCCCAAAGACCAAAAAATCAATTCTAAATTGGTCAAACGGTCATACAAAAGTTGTTTTTCATCGTCTTTCAACTGATTAAAAAGATTGGGCAACGCGTAAGGGCTGACATCAGAAGTTTCCGAAAAATCTAAGGGGTCGTCATTGCTTTCAACCCATTGATAATGTTGCAAAATGGGGTGGATGCGATTGTCTGCCAAAGACAATAATTTGTTTTGATATTCCATCTTTCTTTTTGTTTTTATAAGTAAAAAAGCCTTTAATTCTGCCTTACTTCAAAAGCATGATGCAAATGTGCAAAACAAATTATGTTATTTAAAACAAATTTACGATTATTTAAAATAAAATGTTTTATTTTATTTCTTGTAATATGCCATTTTATACCAACTACGTAACTTATTTTTGTTCACTTACCCCCTCAGTATTTCATCAAATTTTGAGTTTTTTAATGCTAAAACACGTGTCATTTTAAGTAAAATGTTTGAAACTGGTGTCAAACACTGCTGATTTGCTTTATCTTTGCTTGAATTAAAACAAAAAATATCATTTTGATATGGAAAATACAGACCAAATAGCCGTTTTTGAGCAAAAACAAATCCGTCGTGTGGAGCATGAAGGGGAATTGTGGTTTTCAATCGTTGATGTCATTTGGATTTTAACGGATAGCCCAAGCCCTAAAACGTATTGGGCAAAGCTAAAAAAGAAACTATTTGTCGAAGGCGGTCAGGAGTTCCGAAATTGGGAACAACTGAAAATGACAGCAAATGACGGTAAAAAATACAAAACCGATGCGGCTAATACCCAAAGCCTATTTCGGATTATTCAATCTGTTTCATCACCTAAAGCCGAGCCGTTTAAATTGTGGTTGGCGCAAGTCGGTACAGAACATATTGCAGAAATTCAAGACCCAGAATTAGCGGCACAACGTGCTGCCGAGTATTACAGACTGAAAGGTTATCCGCCAGAATGGATTGAACGCCGTATGCAAAGCATCGAAACCCGAAAATCATTGACAGCTGAATGGAAAAATCGAGGTGTTAAAGAAGGTCAGGAATATGCTATTTTAACTGCCGAAATCGCAAAAGCAACGTTTGGCGTGACACCAAACGAACACGCCAAACTAAAAAATTTGGAACGACAAAACTTGCGCGACCACATGACTCCTTTGGAATTGATTTTCACTGCATTAGGTGAAGAAGCGACCCGACAAATTACGATTCAAGATGATGCACAAGGCTTTCAAGATAACCAAGAAGCCGCGCAACGAGGCGGACGCATGGCAGGAAATGCTCGTATCGTTTTTGAAAAAACGGATAGGGTTAAAGTAGTTTCAACGGAGAATTTTTTGGGCTTAAAAGGAGAAGATAGGAAAGGACTAACTGAACCTGATGGAAAGTCAGAATAAATTACAAAACACACGTTTAGGAAACTTTTAAAATTCCTAAACGTTGATAATCAATTACTTAGTTAGCCCCAATCCCGCACCTTTTCCCAACGACATCACTCCTTTTTCCAAAATAAAACCCGATTTTACCACATCTTCTGCGAGGTCTAAACTGCCGTCGAGGTCTATATATTTGGTGTGCGGACATGAAAAGGCGACGTGCAAAGCTGCAGTAATGCTGACGATTGATTCATCGTTGCAACCCCAAAACAAATCAACTTTTGCGGCTTCGGCAATCGTTGCAATTTTTAGTGCTTCTCTAATGCCGCCGCATTTCATTAATTTAATGTTGAAAATACCCACGCGTTTTGTACCTGCTAAAAACAGGGCAGTTTCTAAATCTTTCAGGCTTTCATCGGCTGCAATTTGTTGGCGTATATGATATGGCAGCGTCAGCAGCTTTTTTTCTTGTCCAACGGCAGTAGGTTGTTCGACCAATTCAATATTTAAATCTTGAATCTGGGTAAAAAAATCAACGACTTGGGTGGTTTCATAGCCTTGATTGGCATCTACACGAATCGTGACGGCTTGTCCAAATTTTTCACGCAACTTTGCCAAACGCTCGACATCTTCCGCCATATCCAATCCTAATTTCACTTTCAAAACACGGAAACCAGCGTCCCAATATTCACGCGCCTCTGCCAATGTATCGGCGACATTTTTGATGCCGATGGTAATGGACGTAGGCATTTGTTTGATTTTTTGCCCATAAAACTGTGCTATTGGCAAGTTGAGGTATTGACAAAAAGCATCGTGCAAGGCTATATCCATCGCCGCCAATGTGCCAGGCGCGTGCGGAAATGCCGCCGATACTGAGGGGATAAGCGAAAAGATTTCTGTTATATCTCGACCCACAAAACGTTGAATATCATCGCTTTGTAGGTTATTGAACGACATCGTGGCATCTTCGCCCACCACTTCTTTGGCGGGATTGGCTGCGCCTAAGCCAATGATACCGTTTGAAAGTTCAATTTCAACAAAAACGGATTCAACATCTGAAATGGTTTTGGTGGCTATCGTGTAGGGACGGGTTAAAGCGAGGTTTTTTTTATAAACCTTTATGGATTTTATGGTCATTTTGAATGCGTTATTTTGCTTCTACACATAGTTAGATAGGTGTTTTCACATAGGATACAGAGTTTGTAATCTGCTATGGTCTATTTTACTGAGGGGGTGTTTTTTAAAAATTGATTTTCAATTATACAACTTTCCAAAAGTTCAAGTCTTTTGGAAAGTTTGACCATAAGCCAAACACGCCAGAATATCCTCCCGCGTCAGCATAGGAAAATCGTCTAAAATTTCCTCAAAACTCATCTCTGCGGCGAGATAGCTCAATACATCGTGCACAGTAATGCGTAAGCCACGAATACAGGGTTGTCCACTGCGTTTACCTGCTTCCATTGTGATGATATTTCGAAAATCGACTGTCATATTGTTTTAATTTTTTACAAAATTAAGCATTAAAATCTGAATACTTTATCAAATTTATTGTCCTAAAACCTTTTCTTCAATCGCTTTTATCACCTCGCCTACACCATCTTCCAATGGCAACACAACAGGTATTTTCAGTTGGGCACTTAATTTTTGCTGTATCGCTCTTGCTTTTTCAAGCGTGAGTCCATGCGTATTTAAAGTGACGGCAATAGTCGTTGCGCCGAACATTTTTATCAGTTGAATTTCGCTTTTTACTGAGGGGATGATGGCTTTTATATTGTCTTCTGTGCCTTCATAATATTTGCGCCCAGGCATCGCTTGTAAAATAACCCATTTTGCCCCGCCTGATAGTATAAATTCTGAACCCGTTGGACCAATCGGATTCCGTAAGGCAGATTGTCCGTTCAAAAATATAATATCTGGTTTTTGTTCCTCATAACACTTGATGATTTGTGCTTCCAATTCGCCCGTCAAAAAGTCATTTATGGTTGAATCGAATATAAAAGCATAGCGTCCGTCTTGCATCCAGCCCGTTTGTCCAGTAGAAATAATTTCGGCTTTGTAATTTTGTTCCCGCATGGCTTCCACCAAAAAACGCGCGGTTGTGCGTTTGCCTACAGCGCAATCCATACCTAAAACGGCGATGCGTGGTGTCTTCACATGTCTAATCTCACCCGACCAATAAGCCATTTCCGAAGGTGTTTTGGTGCGTCGCACATCCGTTAAAGTGACATTATTTGCTTGTGCTAGTGCCACAAAATCGGGTTTTTCATTCAATTTTTCATGCAAACCATTGATAATCGAGAGTTTATGCCGAATGCCATCTTTTAGCACATCCAACATATCGGGCGGTATTTTGCCACCTGCAACAGCGACTCCGATGATGATATACCGAGGGGGGGTATTTTTCAAATTTTTTAAAGCATTTTCGATGTCGGCGAATATCGGAATATTTCTATGTTGTCCATCTAAAACTTCACCTGCATCGCGTCCCGTTGTGGCGTAGTCTATCACTCCGACGATGTGGAACCGTTCGCTGCTGCGAATCAATCCGTGGGCGGTTTTGCCGTTTTCGGTGTTGAGTAAGCCGTGTGTTAATATGAGAGCGGTATCTTTAATCATACGTTTAGCGCGTTTTTCGTTGCAAATAACTGATTTTGAATGCTGAAAGACAAATATAGAACTTAAAAAGTGATAGGGCGATGTCCATCTAAAGTCGTCAATTTAGCAACATTAGATTGCCATCGCCCTATCACTCAGTAACAATTTTTATGTCTAAGACATCAGCGTTATGACTTAATAAACCCATCCGTTTATTTCTACTTTCTAACTTTATCCGTGAATCTAAGTCAAAACTATTTTTAATGACAGATGGAAAGCCATTTTTCATGATTTTCGTCTTTTAAACTTATTAATTATCTTGAAATTCCAATATTTATCTGAATATTTTTTCCTAAAAATTGCCTTATTTCTCTTGTTTTTTTGTGTTTTTGAAACAACTACGGCACAATCTACCATTCGGGGAACCCTATTAGATGAGACAGCGAGCCCAATGCCTTTTGCGGCGGTATCTTTGTTGCATTTGCCCGATTCAACAATTTTTGTGCAAGGACAAACGAATGATGCAGGGAATTTCAGCTTTTCGTCAGAACGGCAAAATGAACGGTTTTTGTTGCAAATCAGCTATATCGGATATGAATTTTTCAGTCGAGAGGTATTGGTGACGGGCAGCCGTTTCGATACGCTCGACTTTGGCAATCTAAAATTACTACCCCTCAGTAAATTGCTCGATGAAGCGGTGATTACTGCAAGGCGCGAAGCCGTTCAAATCAAAGGCGATACCATGGCTTTTGATGCCAAAAGTTTCCAAACGCAACCCAATGCCATGGCGGGAGATTTGATTAAGAAATTGCCAGGTATGGAATTAGAAAAAGACGGAACGGTGAAGGCACAAGGCGAAGATGTACAACAAATACTCGTCAATGGCAAGCCTTTTTTCGGAACAGATGTACAAATTGCCCTGCAAAACTTGCCTGCTGATGCGATAGAATCAGTAGAAATTTATGACAAAAAGAGCGATCAATCGGCTTTTACAGGTATCGACGACGGTGTGCGGCACAAAACCATCAATATTAAGTTAAAAACAAACTTGACGAAGACCAATACAGGTAAATTAACAGGCGGCTATGGCACTGACGACCGTTATTTGGGGCGTTTGAATTTCAATAGTTTTTCAGAAAAGCAAAATATTACGGTTTTGGGTGCCGCCAATAATATCAATCGCACAGGTTTTGCACAAGAAGACTTCTCTGCTTTTACGGGCAGTAATAAACGCGGCGGTGGCAATTTTAACAATCCACAACAAAATCAAAATGCTTCCAAAGGTTTTCAAAATACACAAACTGGAGGCATTAATTTCACTAATAACTTGTCGAAAAGAACAGAATTGTCAGCAAGTTATTTTTATAACAATCAAAACACATCAAACGATAGAACCGTTGACCGACAAAATTTCTTACCAACATCAACATATTTTACCCACGCCAAAGCCTTAACGGAAATTGGCAACAAAAACCACAGAATAAACGTCGCACTTGACCAAAAAATAGATTCTTTAACGTCTTTTCGCATCACTGCAAGTGGTTCTTTTACAGGTAACAACTATGAAAACAGCTCCGATTCAAGAAACCTAAAAGGCGATACATTATTACAAAACAGTCAGAAAAGGCATTCTCTTACTGAGGGGTCGGGTTTTAATGGCTCGACTAATTTTTTGTTGCGCCGACGCTTAGGCAAAGCAGGTCGGACGGCTTCAATCAATTTTTCGTATAGCCGCAACACCAGCGACCGCGATAATGCTTTGCAATCTTTTGTGAATTACTACGACAATACAGGATATGCTTATCGAAATGACACAATTAACCAAACAGATGCCAGAATAAACCGCCGAAATAACTATACAACCACTGTCTCTTATACCGAACCCCTCAGTAAAAATGTGATTTTGGAGGGCAATTACCGCATTGGTTTTGCGAATAACTATGCGAATCGAGATGTTTTCAATATTAAAAATGGCGAAATTCTATCGTTCAACACAGATTTGAGTAATCTGTACAACAATACATTTGTGTATCATCAGGTAGGAACAGATTTGCGGGTATTGGGTGGACAAAAGTATAATTTTTCAACAGGTGTACAATTTCAAAACTCTGTTTTAAAAGGGGAATTCATTACCAGTAACGACAATTTGAAACAAACTTTTCAGTATTGGCTGCCTAATGTGCGTTGGGATTACAATTTCTCGAAACAAGAGCGTATAAATTTTTCTTACGAAACAGATGTCAACGAGCCATCTATTGACCAACTGCAACCTGTGCGGGATAACAGCGACCCGCTCAACCTTTACATCGGTAATAAAGACTTAAGACCAGAATATAATAATCGTTTGCGGCTGCGCTACACGAATGTCAATAAAAAAACGCTGACTTATTTTAACGCTAACTTGACGGGTTCATACACGACGCAAAAAATTGCGAATATGATGACTATTGATACACTCTTTAGACGTATTACTCAACCTGTCAATACACCTACGGCGTATCAAGGCGATGGTCACCTGTCTTACGGTATCCGTTTTTTGCATCAACGAATGCGTATGAATGTGTCGTCAAGTGGTTCGGCAGCCCGTGGGACAAGTTTTATCAATGGCGTGGAGAATATCAACGACCGTTACAATGTTTCGTCGAGTTTTAGGACAGAATTTCAAATGCCAGACACTTTTGAGTTGAGTTTGAAGGCGGTTGTGCGGTATTCAAAAACGGATTATTCGTTCCAATCGAACCTTTCACAATGGTATTGGACATACAATTATGAAGCGGATATGACGATTGGACTACCCCTCAGTATGCGACTAAATACAACGTTCGATTACACCATTTTGACGGGCAAAACGTTTGGCACAACGCCTGGTATTCCGCTATTAAGCATGGCTTTGACCAAATATTTTGATAAAAAACGCACAATGGAGTTGCGTTTGACGGTTGTAGACGTGTTAAATCGCAACACTGGCATCAATCGCACTGCCGACGGCAACTATATTCAAGAGGAAGTGGTGCGTTCTTTGGGTCGTTATGGTCTTTTAACTTTTACTTATGCGTTAAATGCAAAAATGAAAGGTGGAAAGGGTGGGGGTGAGGGTAAGAAACGGCGCGATGAGTAGAGGTTTTTATTAAACAACTATTCTATTTTTCATTGAACTTTATGCCCTTTCATGCCCTTCAAATAACCCACAATTTCATGCAATTCCGCATCCCTTAAGCCCGTAACTGCGGGCATGGGACTGTTATTGCGAAACGAAGTCGGCGATTTAGCAAACGCAATGATGTTTTCTTCTGTCCAATATTCCGTAATATTTTTCGGCATATTCATTTCAGGACCCATTGTGCCACCAACGGTGTTAATGGCATGACATTTCATACAATTATTGCGAAAAAGCTGAAAACCTCTAATCAATTCGGCATTGTGATAGGGATAAATCGCCCCAAATTCTGTCGCCGAAGCTTTCAATCGAATGCCAATCAATCCGTAGGGCCACATGTAATCGTGGTCATTGCGTTTTACATTTGTCCAAGTCACATAATAAGGTATAAATTCGACAGCAATAGAATCCGCCCATGCGCCTTTTTGCGCCATATCTTTATAAACAATATATCCCATTCGGCTATTCACCACTTTTGCGATGTCCATGGCGGGTTTATAACCATCTTTACATTCAAAAACCACCAATGCGCCTGTCGTATCGAAGCTATTTGCCGACACAATAGAGTCAATAAAATCTTTGAGATTGATGCCCTTAAAAGTTTTAGCTGTTTTAAAAAACGCATCGTCAATAACAGCCACCGTTTCTTCTTTTTTCGGATGTGTTTTGAGTTCTTTTTCTAAATCAATATATAATTCTGGACTTCGCGCTGTGGTATCTGCGGTTTTGGCTACTGAAATAGCGTTTTCGGATGTGGTATTTCCGTTTGGATTACAAGCATTCAGGCAAATAATTAGGCTTATGAAGCCTAAAATAGGTCTAATCGAAAATGAAAAAGATGGATTTAGAGTTTGTTTGGGCATTGTTTGTATCATATTGCTGCTATTGGTTTTTTTAAAATAGCCATCATTTGCTAAGGTTTTTTTATCTCATGAATGGTCTCCCTTTTTATAACGGGCAATAATAACAATACCACTACCAACCAAAATAATACCGACAATAGACGACCAAATAGTGGTATGTTTTGGTTGACTGTTTATCTCTGTAGGCTCTAAATCAACCGGTTCTTTAGGTGTTAAAAAATTCTTTCCTGTATAAATCAGCATCATTATGCCAATAAGGATGAGGACTAAACCTGCTGGTCTTGTTTCCATATGCTATTATTTTAATAATTTAAATTATCTTGACTTTGTTAAATTAGGAATAAAACGAATATTTCTAATTCATGATGAATTTATTTTATATTTAGATTGAGTTGCTTTAGCCCTTTTAAAT
>JAYTUQ010000172.1:0-26327 GCA_043744455.1 Saprospiraceae bacterium
AGCATTCCGACGTACCAATTCAAAGGATGCACCTTCTGAATATCAATTGGTTGAGCTTGGAGGCTCATACCCCCCCTCAGTAAAATGAAGAGAAATAGAACCGTTTTTATCAACTGATTCATGTTGGTTAGCTGTTTTCTGATTAACTTAGTAAACGACAGAAATTTCAATATGGCAAAATTAGAAAACGTAAGTGCCTCATTGAGTACCACATTGAAAAGAATCGTTACCACTTTTAGAGAGTGGAACGTATTTAGATATAAAATTTGGACAAAACGCGTTATTTTACAATATTCTTCGCATTTTTGTTACATAAAAAGAGATTTTTATAGTTTTTTAATATCGTCTTCAGAGAGACCTGTTATATCACTAATGTCTTTTAATGAAAGTCCTTTTTGTTTCATTTTTATCGCTATTTCAATTTTTCCTTCAATCTTTCCTTCAATTTTTCCTTCAATCTTTCCTTCATCAAATGCTGTATCAATAACGCCTTTTAAATCTCGATAAGTCTTTAAACTGTGTTCATATTCATGGCGCTCTTCTGGGGTGTAATTGGCAATTTCTGCTTTTTCAAAAGCTTGTTTAAATATATCGTCTTTAAAAATTTCAGGAATACTTTGAAAATCCTCCAAGTTTTTGATAAAGTACAACCACTTATCTAAACGTGTCAATAATTCGTGTTCTTTGTTATCAAAATGAGGCATTTCTAAATAAACGAATGTCAATTTGTCATAAAAAACTTGATGGTTTTGGTCTTTAAGTTGTACTGTATGCACAACTTCACCTCGGCTCAATTTATCTTCATCAAATTTAAAATCTAAAATACCGACACAATAGACTGCTTTTAACTCATAATTCCAATCACCCCTTTCCGCGTGCTCTTGAATTGGAAATGACGAATAATATATTGTTCTATCTTTGAAATATTTTTGTTTTGCTTTTTGCAGCTCTACGATAATCCTTTCGCCACTTTTGTTTTCACAATAAATGTCATAAACCGCTTTCCTGTCCTCATCAGTTAGCCCAAGTTTTTCTTTGTCTTTGAAAGTCAAATCCACAATTTGGCTTTCGGGCAATAGGCTATTCAAGAAGTCGATAAGCATAGGCTTACTGGCTTCTTCTCCGAATATTTTTTTAAATCCAAAGTCAGTAAATGGATTGACGTATTTTGCTTTCATAAACTTTATCGTTTATCAATAGGACAAATATACAAGGGTTTTTGTTCGATTTTGTGTATTTTATGGGCTATTTTATGTTGTTTCTCATTATGAATATTATTTAAAATTTATACTCATACGTCATAAAATCAAATCCTTGCAACGCATTGCCTGAAAAATCAAACAGCGTGTTATTGTCCCAACTCGATCCTGTGCCCCAAAGGTCTTTCATGGAAGATGTAATCCAAGTAGGTTCCCAATACATGATGCCCGAACCGCCCGCGGTGATGACGGTTTGTGTTAGATCCTTCAAGTAATTGTATTGCCCTTGTGAAGTGAGTGAATACTGAGGGGTCTTCGTGGGGTCGGCCATGATGTTGTTATAAGCATCCGCATTGGCATTTGTCCATGAATAAGCGGTTTCAACTACCATTACTTTTTTGCCGTATTTGGTTTTCAAGTTTTTAATTGTTGTGCCAATATCTGCCATAACATTGACGGTTGACCATTGATAATAATGCGACAAACCCAACACGTCAAAATCTGTTACACCCCCTTTATTGATGACACCATCTGCCCACCAATCCCCATTTTGCAGTTGTGCGACATGAATAATGATTTGCGGTTTTATGGTGGAAGTGATAGAAAAATCGCGCACCGCTTTGATGCCGCTTTTCAATAAATCGGCAAAAGGTTGGTAGTTATTGCTCACAATTTTACCTAATGGATAGCACATACCCCCATTGTTTTCATTGCCTATCTGAATCATTTCAGGCGTTAAATTCCTTGCTTTCAAGTAATTCAAGACCGAAAGGGTATAATTATACACTGAATCCTTCAAAATACTGAGGGGTAGTCCTGCCCATGCTTTTGGCACATCTTGTTTGCTTGGGTCTGCCCATGTGTCTGAGTAGTGTAAATTGAGGTTGACGGTCATGCCTGCATCTTTGGCGCGTTTGATGGTTTTAGCTACGTCCACGATGTCGCTGTACATTTTACCATTGTTTAGGGGTGCTGTCCAAGTCGGCGAATGCCAAAGGCGCACCCGCACGAGGTTCATGCCGCGATCTTTGCACAACAAAAATGGGTCTTTAACCTTTGAGGAATCTTTGTAAACACCGCCATAATCCTGCACTTGATTGGTGTAAGATAAATCGCCACCCATGACAAATTTATCAGGTGTGTAAAAAACGCGGGTTGGCGTTGTGGGTGTTATTGGCGTATCACCGCTTTGTGTTTTTTTACAAGAAGCCGCCGTCATAAAGAGAGACGAAACAATGAGAAGTAAGTAGAAATGGGTATTTTTTGCTTGAAAATGCATGATAACTAAGTTTAGGTAAATCTGAAAAGAAAAAGATAAAATGCAGCACGAAGGTACATTAAAAGAGGATTTGGCAGAACAAGTCCACCAAATCCTCTTAGGTTTTGTATTCAATAATTTCCCTAAAATTACTTACGTGCATCTGGCACATTCGCAGGGTTTAACAAATCATAAAACTGATTCAACTTAGGCATAATGATGATACGTGTACGACGATTTGTCGCGCGACCATCTGCCGTTGCGTTGTCAGCCAAAATATTGTATTCGCCACGACCCGCAGCAATGAGTTTGTTCGGATCAATTTTGAAATTCTTTTGCAATGCTCGAACAACTGAAGTTGCTCTTTTCACACTCAAATCCCAGTTGTCTTCAATACAGGCGTTTTTGATTGCCACATTGTCGGTATAACCTTCAACCATGACCTCAACATCAGGTCTTGATGCAACAATTTGAGCAATTTTGCCTAAAACTTCATTCGCGCGGGTCGTAATGTTGGCACTTCCACTTTGATAAAGCATTTTGTCAGATAGGTTAATGAAAACAACCGTTTTGTCCACTTTAATGTCCACATCTTGATCATCAATACCTTGTTTCAAAACGCTTTTCAAGTTTACAGCTAAAGCCAAATTGATAGAATCTGCTTGTGATTTAGCCGCTTGTAGGTATTTGATATATCTGTCTTTACCTTCTAACTGATCTAACGTCGTTTTGATATTGTTACTGGCAGATTGTGACAATACCGTTAAGTCACCGACTGCTTGTACTTGATTGTCACGCGATTTTCTAATATCCGTGATTTGGTCTTTCAAATCCTTAATCTGTTCTTCGCGTACTTGAACAGTGCCTTGTGATGTTTTGATTTCGCCTTTTAGCCTTTCTGTTTCTTGATTACAAGCAGCCAAACGCTTCATATAGTCATTGATGCTTTCGCCACATTTACCCAATTGTTGATTGGCTAAGTCCAAATCACTTTGTACTTTTTTAAATTCTTTCTTAGATACACAAGACGTTAAAGACAATGTACCACAGCAAAGAAGAAGGAGGAAGAGTTTTAATTTCGAATTCATAGATAATTGAATTTTAATAATAAAGTGATATAAAATATGTTTTTAATTGCCAAATAAAAGATGATTTAAGGGAATTGAATCTATAACACCCTCAAAATCAATGAGAAACATCAAAGGTACAAAATTGTCATCTTTAAAAAAGAACATCATTTATTTTATATTAAAAAAAACTCATTCCCCGTATGATTTGTCCTGCTTTTGCCCCATTATGTTGACTTTTTTCTACAGTTACTACCCCATTTACAACCACCCATTTAAACCCAACAGAATAAGCATGGGGGTGTTCAAAAGTCGCTTTATCACTGACCGTTTTCTCATCAAAAACAAGAATATCGGCTGCATAGCCTACACGCAACAAACCTCTATCGGTAATTCGAAACCGTTGTGCAGGCAGAGAAGTCATGCGCCGAATGGCATCTTCAAGGGTCAACGTTTTGCGCTCGCGTACATAACGGGACAACACACGAGCGTTCGTACCATAAGCCCGTGGATGTGTCACGCCGAATCCATAGACTTGAACGCCCGCATCACTCGCAATCATCGTGTTGGGATACTTCAAAATGTAATCCACATCCTCTTCGCTCATTTTATGATAAATCATTTGTCCACCCCCTTTCGCCAAAAGTTCAAAAACTGTCTCCACTTCGTCTGCTGCCGTCGATTGACGACCCCTCAGTATATTGATTTCCGAAACCGTTTTGCCATCCATTTTTGGGTCTGCCACACAATGCGCAACGACGGCATAATCCCAATTTGTGCGTTGGTCTTTTGTCAAACTTTCAATCATTTCAGCTTTGATTTTCGCATGTACTGAGGGGTCTGCAAAACGCGCTTTCATGGCGGAATCGCCATCTTCTAAAGCCCAACTTGGCAACATTGTACCCATATTTGTACTGCTGGCGGTATAAGGATATTGATCAATATTGACATCTACACCTTCTTGACGTGCCTTTTCGACCATCGCTACGGTCTGGGTGCTTTTGCCCCAAAGGGGTTTAAAAGAAATTTTAAAATGAGAAATCTCTACGGGAATTTGCGCTTCACGCCCAATTGTAATAGCTTCTGCAATAGCATCCTCTACTTTTTCGCCTTCGTTTCTGATATGTGAAGTATAAATACCGCCGTATTTTGCAGCTACTTTCGCCAAACCGATCACTTCTGGCGTTTTGGCATATGTGCCAGGAACATAAATCAAACCCGTTGACAAACCAACTGCTCCTTGTTTCATGGCTTTTTCAACCAGACGTTCCATTTCTGCTTGTTCTTTGGGGGTGGGGTCACGCATGACTTTTTTCATCACTTGCCGCCGCACGTTGTTATGACCGATAAATGAACCCATATTGACCGATATACCTTTGTCCATTATTTTTTTGAAAAACTCACTCAAATTGTCTTCTGAACTGCCACAATTGCCTGTAATAATGGACGTTACACCATCTAAAATAAAGTTATCTGCTGTCGGCACTCGTTTTATACCGTCCTCTGCATGTGTATGTACGTCAATAAAACCGGGCGAAATGACCATATCCGCCGCATCAATCGTCCTTTTCGCTTGCGCGGAATCTAAGCGACCAATGGCTGCAATTTTCCTGCCTATGATGCCAATATCAGCCCGAAACCAAGGATTTCCAGAGCCATCTATCACTTTCCCATTGCGAATAAGAAGGTCAAAAGTCATTTTTTGAGCGTTTATACTGAGGGGGGTATGTGTCATAAAAAAAAGCGGAAAAAGAAAAATTAAGTATTTTTTCATGTACTTTGAATTTTGATATTTTTAAAAATGAATATTGCAAAAATAGCAACCTATTTCGATTCTAAGGTATATTAAACCTTCAAGGAAAATGCTCGTTCTAAGAAACAGTTTTAAACATTATAAACATCTTTAAAGTCTTACCTGACTTTAAATCAAAGAGTTATTGGTTCTAAAAATTAAAAACATGAAAAAAATACGCATACTTATTATTAGCCTCTGCCCTCTTTTTATCTTCGCTCAAAACCTTTATTACCCACCTGTTTTGGGGAATACTTGGGAAACCATTTCGCCACAAACATCCATGAATTGGTGCACTCCAAAAATGGATTCGTTGCGCCAATTTTTAAATACTAAAGGCACTAAAGCCTTTATCGTTCTCAAAGATGGGCGTATCGCTGTGGAATGGTATTTTGGCACTTTTACACAGGATTCGGCTTGGTATTGGGCTTCTGCGGGCAAATCTTTGACAAGTTTTTTGATAGGCATGGCGCAACAAGACGGCATTTTGAACATTCAAGACTCTACTTCAAAGTATCTTGGAAAAGGTTGGACGAGTTTGACAGCCGTACAAGAAGGAAAAATCAAGGTTGTTCATCAACTTTCCATGTCAACGGGTTTAGACGATGGCGTGCCTAATGACAACTGCACGACCCCTCAGTGTCTCACCTTCAAAGCCGATGCAGGAACGCGTTGGGCATACCACAATGCACCTTACCATTTGATGCATGATGTCATAGAAAAGGCTTCTGGATTGACCATAAATCAATACACAAACCAAAAATTATATGCCAAAACGGGCATGTCGGGGCTATGGCTTGACCATATTTTTTATTCAAAACCCCGTTCTGCAGCACGTTTTGGTCTATTGTCATTGGCAAATGGCATGTGGAACGGTGAACGCATTTTGCGCGATACCGCTTATTTCCGTGCCAGCATCAATACATCACAATCCATGAACAAGTCGTATGGCTATTTGTGGTGGCTCAATGGCAAGGCTGAATACATGCTGCCGCAAATTCGTTTGGTTTATCAAGGCAGCATCGTGGACAGTGCCCCGAATGATATGTATGCGGCTTTGGGCAAAAATGATCAGAAAATTTATGTTGTGCCGTCTCAAAATATGGTGGTTGTGCGTATGGGTGAGGCTTCTGGCATTCCGCTTTATGCCCTCAGTAATTTTGACAATGAACTATGGCTTAAATTATCAAAAATGACGTGTACAAGTTCGAATCAAAATATTGATTATCAAGAAATTAGCGTTTCGCCCAATCCTGTTTCAAACATTTTACAGCTTAATTTATCTGAAAAGGACTTAAATACTGTAGAGGAACGAAATCCCGATACAATCGGGAAGGGGGGTGTTTTTATGACAAATGCGCTCGGACAAATGTATGATTTGGGTAATATTAAACGAGAAATCAATACCACTACTTTACCGAATGGGTTATATCTTTTAACCATAAAAACAAAAACGAAACAGTATAAAACAAAGGTTTTGATACAGCATTAAACAAATGAGATAATGACAAATGCTATGGGCTAAATATCTTTTTTGTCTAAAAAACAAGACGTTATTGAACAAAATATAAGTAAATTTTGAAAAGCTATAAATAATTAAGACTTTTACCTATCATCTTCATCAATCAGAAATCAATCATTTTAAAACAACTAAATAAAACTAAATCTATGTATTCAAGAAGACATTTTATCCAGTGGTCAGCTTTTAGCCTACCCCTTTTATCTGCTTTCAAAGCCTTTGCAACACCTAAAAATAGAGTTGGCAATAAACCCATCGTTGTCTCCACTTGGGACAGCGGTTTGCCTGTCAATAAAGTCGCTTGGAAAACGCTCAAAGAACCCAATGGCAGGGCTTTAGATGCCGTCGAAGCGGGCGCAAATTCCATTGAAGACACCATCAACTGCTGCGTCGGCTTGGGCGGCAACCCCGATAGAGACGGCAAAGTGACTTTAGATGCCTGTATTATGGATGAAAAAGCGAATTGCGGTTCAGTCGCTTTTTTGGAACGCATCAAACACCCCATTTCAGTTGCTCGAAAATTGATGGAAACCACGCCGCATGTGATGCTTGTGGGTGAAGGCGCGCAACAATTTGCCTTAGCCAATGGTTTTAAAAAGGAGTCGGGTGAACTCTCGGATGATGCCAAAAAGACGTATAAACAATGGCTCAAAAAGTCGGAATATAAGCCTGTTATTAATATCGAACAACAACAAATCAAAGCCAAAAAGGGCAAAGAAGGACATGGTCCTTTTGCGCCCAATTACCTTGAAGATGGCACATTTAACCACGACACGATGGGCACTATCGCGATGGATGCTTCGGGTAACCTCTCGGGTGCCTGTACGACAAGCGGTATGGGCTTCAAAATGCGGGGCAGAGTAGGCGATTCACCGATTATTGGTGCAGGATTGTTTGTTGACAATGAAGTCGGTGCGGCAACTTCGTCGGGACAAGGCGAAGAGGTGATTCGAATCTGCGGTACACACTTGGTTGTCGAGATGATGCGTATGGGCAAAACGCCAAAAGAAGCCTGTAAAATTGCCGTTGAACGCCTTATTAAAATTAATCCTGAAAAAGCAAAGGACTTTCAGGTCGGTTTTATTGCTATCAACAAAGCGGGGGAATATGGTGCGTTTTCAATTCATACGGGATTCAGTTATTCCGTAACCAATTCAGATGATGGTGGAGAGGTATTTATGGCGGATAGTTATTTTAAAAAGTAGGTAATTACATACAAACATTCCAAAAGTTTTAAACTTTTGGAATGTTGTAACTATTTTAAAATCAATATTTTACGTCATTGTACCCCCTCAGTCATGCTTTTAGCTTGATGAAGCCAAAGGCATCATATTTCAATAAATAAAATCCAAATATCATGTCAGAATTAATCAATTTAGAAAAAACATTCCAATCAAAACTGGACGCAGAGATAAAAATTGAACCCAAAGATTGGATGCCTGATGCCTATCGCAAAACCCTCATTCGTCAAATATCGCAACACGCTCACAGCGAAATTGTCGGCATGTTGCCCGAAGGGAATTGGATTACCCGCGCCCCAAATTTGCGTCGAAAAGTCGCTCTTTTAGCAAAAGTTCAAGACGAAGCGGGGCACGGGTTGTACCTCTATGCGGCAGCCGAAACGCTGGGTATAAGTCGTGATGAATTACTGCATGATTTGCATACAGGCAAAGCCAAATACAGTTCCATTTTCAATTATCCGACGCTTACTTGGGCAGATATTGGCTCAATCGGATGGCTTGTGGATGGTGCAGCAATCATGAATCAGGTCATGTTGTGCCGAGCAAGTTATGGTCCTTATGCGCGGGCGATGGTGCGGATTTGCAAAGAAGAAAGTTTCCACCATCGCCAAGGTTTTGAAATTCTAATGACCTTATCACGCGGCAAAGAGAAGCAACGAAAAATGGCTCAAGAGTCCATAAATCGTTGGTGGAAACCCGCTTTGATGATGTTTGGACCGCCCGATGCCGAATCCACAAACTCTGAAATGAGTACAAAATGGAAGATAAAACGCGAGTCAAACGACGAATTGCGCCAACGTTTTGCCGATTCAGCTGCCGAACAAGTTAAGTTTTTGAATATGACTTTGCCCGATGTCGTTTGGAATGAACAACGGGCACATTATGATTTTGGAGCATTGGATTGGGATGAATTTTGGGCAGTCATAAAAGGGCATGGACAATGCAATAAACAAAGGCTTGAAGCGCGTGTGAAAGCTGACGCTAACGGAGCATGGGTACGCGAGGCAGCTATGGCTTATGCAGAAAAAAAGAAACGTGTAACGGCATGAAATACACCACGATACACTATCAAAACTACCTCGAACTCGAAAAATTATTGTCGAGCCAAAGCCTAAGAAGCGAACAAGTCGGCGCACCTGCCCACGAGGAAATGCTGTTCATTATCGTGCATCAAGTCTATGAATTGTGGTTTAAACAAATCATTCATGAGTTAGAATCCGTCGTTTCCATGTTTGCCGATGATGAAGTTAATGAACGCAACATCGGTACAGCTGTTTCAAGGCTTGACCGTATTATAGAGATTCAAAAGTTGTTAATAGAACAAATAAGGGTCATGGAAACCATGACACCTTTGGATTTTTTGGATTTTAGAAATTATCTTTTCCCAGCTTCAGGTTTTCAAAGTTTTCAATTTCGCCTCATCGAAACCATGCTTGGCTTAGAGAGTGAAGCCCGTTTGACCTACAATAATGTGCCTTACGACAGTGTTTTTCCTAAAAATCAGCAGGAAATACTGAGGGGTATCGAAACAGGTAAAACGTTGCTACGTGTTGTTGAAGCGTGGTTGGAACGCACCCCTTTTTTAGATTTTAGTGGCTTTAAATTTTTGGAAAACTACCAAAAATCCGTTTCCACTATGTTATATAAAGAAAAAACAGCCATTATTGAAAGCCACTATCTGGATGATACCGAAAAAGAGATGCGTTTGCGCATGCTCGGCTCAACTGATAGTTATTTTCAATCCGTTTTTGATGAAAAACAACACGATATACTGAGGGGGTCGGGAAAGCTGAAATTATCCTACAATGCAACCATAGCCGCCTTACTCATCACGCTTTATCATGACGAACCCATTTTGCAAATGCCTTTTAATTTGCTTAAAAGACTTGTAGAAATTGATGAAAATTGGACAACTTGGCGATACCGTCATGCCCAAATGGTGCGACGGATGTTGGGTCAAAAAATAGGGACAGGTGGCTCTTCTGGCTTCGATTATTTGGCAGCGACCGCATCGAAATATCAGATTTTTGGCGATTTCCACAACCTTTCGACCTTATTAATTCCTCGTTCAGAACTGCCTATGCTATCAAAAGAGTTAAGACAAGCATTGGGTTTTTACTTTTCGAGTCAGAATAATTAGGGGATTATTTTTTTATAGTTCTTTACTTTTTGCAATAATATCTTTAACTCTTTCTAACGATAACTGTGTAATAGTTGCTATCAAATCATTCCCTAAACCTTGTTGATGCGCTAATAGAACAGTCTTTTCTTTTGTCAAATCCATACCTTCAACAAGTGCTTCATGTTTTACTTCTTTTTTTAATTGTTCTACTTGTTCGTTAATATATTGTTTCTGCGCTTCAACTTCATGTTTCTGCGCTTCAACTTCATGTTTCATATCTTCCAAATCTGACCAATATTCAGCAAGGCGAATAAAATCACTTTCCCATGCTTCAAGAATCGTTTGGTCTTCTCCTTGAAATTCTTCTGTTTTTATGCGTTCTAAAACTGCCATGAGTGGTTTATGTTTTTTAAATTTTAAGAAATCTTCTTTTTTATTGTCTCTGTTTTTAGACATTTCAGCAAATTCAAACCAAATCTTATATTTACTGTTAGTGGCATTTTTAATGATGTTTTTTTGAAAGGCAAAAATTAGCCTATTTTGAGATAAAAAATCAAGATCTTTGCTTTTATTGCTCAACAAATATAACATTTTTTGACGTTCTGCGCTGATTTTTTCAAAATCTTTACTCGACCACAAATCTTCATTTTTAATAAAATCCATTATTTGCTCGGGTGATAAAGCGAAAGAAATCATGTCAGTGTCAAATTTCAAGGTATCATCTGCCAACCAAATCAAGGTAATTGTTGGCAAAATACCGTTATAATCTTTGACTTCATATTTTTTTCCAAACTTTGATATTGACTCCTTTTTAGGCAATGTTTCTAACTGCAAACACGAACTAAGTGCTTGATAAACATAAAAACGTTTCACAACATCAGGTTTATACCATTGTTGCATATCAATAATGACATATTGCCCATTAATTTTGCAACGAAAATCAAATTCAACATAAGCTGCGGCATCCGTAATTTTATGTTTTGTTGGAATCAGTTCTATTTCTTCAATCGTTATGCCTAAAAAGTCTTCTAAAAAAGGCTTTGCTATGTGTTTATCTGAAAACACTTTTCTGAAAAACCGGTCAAGGTTCAAAGGAGCTGCATACATAGTTGTTTACGTTGTCTTTCGTTTTAAAACACAAAGTTTTACTTTTTTATTTAATTTTGCAAACAATTAAAAACATAAAGTTTTTTAGAATAATTAAAAATCATGGAAAAACATCAAAAACACGCCTCATTGACAAAACCTTTGTCGGGTAAATTTTCCATAAACGAATGGGCTATCATGGGCACACCTTGTAGCAATATTCAAAAATTAGCAAAGGATTTGACGGAAAAAATGACCCCTCAGTATAAAGTTGCCTACATCGATGCTGACCACAAAGCAGGTGATGAGGGAGAAAGCTTTCCTTTTACTTTTGAATATACAGATAAAATTGGCTTTCATCGCCTCGATTTCTCTGCTAAACTAACGCCTTTTCAATTCCGCTCTTTACTCAATAATACAGATATGGCTTTGGTAAATGGCAATCATTTTGAGGCAAAACGCCAAATTGTGGTGCTTGATCCTAAAAAAATGGAAAGTTTAAGCCGTAAACTCAACCGTGTGACGGCAGTAGATTTGTTTTTAACGATTGATACTGAGGGGGGGCAAATTCCAGTGTTTTTGAAAAATCATTTGCCTAATTGTGCATCTATTCCTATGCTGAACATAACCGAAACAGATAAAATAGCCCGTTTTCTAAGTGCTAAAATCCAAACGCCCACACTTAAAAGCCTGATTTTAGTCGGTGGAAAAAGTACGCGAATGGGCACAGATAAGGCTTTTTTAGATTATCACGGTAAACCTCAATATGCGATTTTAGCGGATATACTGAGGGGTCTCGATATCGAAACCTATATCAGTTGTCGCGAAGAACAAGCAACACAATTTATTGACAATCATAAAGTTATAACCGATACTTTTTTAGAATTAGGTCCTTTTGGTGCCATTTTATCGGCTTTTCGAGAAAATCCCAATACAGCATGGCTTGTTCTCGCTTGTGATTTGCCGCTCTTAGATGCCGATACGTTACAGTATTTAATCGCAAATAGAAACCCGCATTTGACAGCAACATCTTTCAAAAGTCCTGAATCAAAAGAAGGTTTTCCAGAACCATTGATTGCCATTTGGGAACCCCGCGCCTACCCTACCCTTCTTCAGTTTTTGGCGCAAGGTATCAGTTGTCCACGCAAAGTTTTGATTAATTCAGATATTGAATTATTAACGCCGCCCATTGAAACGGCTTTGATGAACGTCAACACGTTTGAAGAACGAAACGCTTTGCTGAATCAATTGCAAATACAACTATAATGCTCATATTTCATCATTCATATTTCATCATTTCTTAAATGGATTTCTCAACACAAGAATTAGCCCGTTACGCGCGGCATTTCGCGCTACCCGATTTCGGCATGGAAGGACAAAAACGCTTGAAAAACAGTTCAGTTTTGGTCGTTGGCGCGGGTGGTTTGGGCAGTCCTATGTTGTTGTATTTGGCAGCGGCGGGTGTTGGGCGCATCGGCATCATTGACCCAGATGTGGTGGATATGTCCAATTTGCACAGGCAAATTCTCTATAATGTGGCAGATATTGGCAAATCCAAGGCAGAAACGGCGCGCGCGAAGCTGTTAGCCATGAATCCGCACATCACAATTGATGCCTATCAAATACCTTTAACGCGTGACAATGCGCTTGAATTAGTGGCTCAATACGATATTGTAGCCGATGGAACGGATAATTTCCAAACCCGCTACCTCGTCAATGATGCTTGCGTTTTAACAGGAAAAGTCAATGTTTATGCATCAATTTTTCGATTTGAGGGGCAAGTTTCCGTTTTTAATTTAACTAAAAATGGTGAACGTGGGGTGAATTATCGCGATATTTTCCCTTCGCCGCCACCGCCAGGTTTGGTGCCTGATTGTGCCGAAGGTGGTGTTTTGGGCGTTCTCCCAGGCATTATTGGCTCCATGCAAGCCTCAGAAGTGATAAAAGTATTGACGGGTATTGGTGAACCTTTGGCTGGGCGTTTATTCATTTTTGATGCCGCAAGTTTTACAACCCGCGTATTGAATATCAATAAAAATCCTAAGTTTAAACCGATAACTGAATTGATTGATTACGATGAATTTTGTGCTTATAAACCTAAAAATACTGTCACGCAGAGCGTGATGGCGCAAAATGCGCAGGGGGTACTCAAGGAAATTTCAACCACTGAATTAAAGACAATGATGTCAGAAAACGTTGATTTTCAATTGATTGATGTTCGCGAAGCATACGAATATGCGCTTTCAAATTTAGGTGGCATTTTGATACCCCTCAGTATTTTGAGTGAAAAAACAGATATGATTTCAAAAGAAAAACAAGTCGTTGTTCATTGCAAAAGTGGCGTTAGGAGTGCAAAAGCGATTGCTCAATTAGAGGCGTTGGGCTTTGATAATCTTTGGAATTTGGTCGGTGGGATTGATGCCTTTAGTGCTGATTAGCTTATTGTGTCCCCTTCTTCAAGTGTATCTTTATTACTCAATAAATTCAAAAAATTAGTTGTAGAAACAACCTTTTGACCTCTTATTTTTTCATAATTTTCACGCGTTCTTCCTGTCATTTCACCGCCTTTATAGGCGATGCCTTCGTTTTCGATAAAGCCTTGTGCATCGTGTTCAACCGTCAAAGAACGCGTTGTTTCTTCACTCAAAGCGGTAAAAATCAGTTCAAGAGTCGTCATGTGGTCACGTAAATTCTGTTTTTCCAAACCCTTTATTTTCCCATGTTCAGTAGGTGGTAAGCCAAACGTACCTTTTGCAATCGTTGCCGTTAAAATACTGTATTCCTGTCCTTCTTTCACGTCCCGTTTCTTCCATTCATCAGTCAGTTCTTTACGTGTTGCTATGGATTGCAAACGGTTTTTTATCCATTCATCGGTATAGCCTTTCGATTTATATATATTTTTAATGTGTTCAAAACCCATTTCAGGATTTTCGGTTTCCTGAATGCGTTCTGTACCGACCTGTGCCAACCATAATTTCAAAGGTTCTGCTTTTGGCGAAGGGACAGACATGACGATTCTTAACACCCCCTCAGTATTGGTACAGTCTGTTGAACGTTTTCGCCCGTCCGTTGCTTCCATTTTCAACTGTACACAGATTGTGTACAGTTGAGGTTCGCGCTTTTTCAACATTGACCAATAGTTACGCGGATTGGGGGAATCTGTCAACACTTCTATAACATCAACAACCGAAAAGCACCATTGGTCTTCATACCAAATTTTTCTAATTTCTTTACCTCCAAACGGGGTTAAAGTATCTCCTTTCTCCATAACGTTTTAGCTTTTTCAATAGTAATAAAAATTAAAAAATAATTTAAAAAAAATAATCATAAAATATTGATAATCATAGTTTTAATCATCATTCATCCGCTCCCCTACCCCAGCAAAATAATCACGTGGCGTTTGATTCGTTATTTTTTTAAATGACCGATTAAACGCTGTTTTGGAGTTAAATCCAACTTCAAAAGCAACTGCCAAAAACGTTTGATTTCTGAAACGCGGGTCTCGTACTAATTTTTTAAATTCTTCAATCTGTCGCTAAAAACATACGTTTATCGTCATTCATAAAATTAGGGTGTTTGACGACTTCAATCTGTATAATGCAAAAATGTACACGACTGTTCAATACATCAATATTTTTCGAAAAGAGGGCTCAAGGGTCTTGATATTTCTAAAAACGGCATCATATAAAGGGTCAAATTGCGTCTTTACACTTATAAATCTGTCCGCATACACTTCCACAAATTTAGAAATAAAGGCATGAATAAACATTTTATTTCTAAAATCCTCCACTGTTTTGCCGTAATAAATTGACGATTGACCCCTCAGTATTTCCGCCACATTTTCCTTCTCGGCATCGGTTGCCGTCATTCTTATGACCTCATTGATGGCTGTCCGATATTGTTCGATAATCGCTTCCACTTCTGCTTTCCACACTGCGAGTTGTGCATTTTGAGCTTCGCGGGCTTTTTGGGTAGCCGTTTGCTTATTTTTTTGCTCTTTTTGCGCTAAAATACCTTTACCTAAACCGCGCGGAATGCCTGCAATAATAAAACCCCTAAAATTTTCTATCAAAGGTTTGCTTTGTTTACGCCGTCTCTCCTGCTCTTCTTCGGCATACAAAACGGCTTCTAAAACAGCCAGAGGACTGCCTAAACTACTCAAACCTTTGACCAAAATACGCACTTCATCTTCGCTCACATCTTGCTCAAAGTAGCGAAAAACACGCAATATATCGGTCCAATAAGCCGCATCTTCTGATGACTGTTTTGTGATAAGTTGTTGATTTTCAATAACAATTGTTTGTTGTGGCAACTGTTTTTGTGCTTTTCTCTCGACAATAAAAAAACGCAACCCTGTGATACGTGGGCGTTTACCCGTTAAGTTTTGACCTAATTTTTCATAAGAAACTGTCAAATCTGTCTTTTCATTAATTTCGTTGACGGCAGGTAGGATGACGTATTTTTCAAGGTTACTAAAAATTTTATACCCCTCAGTATCATAACCAAATTTCTTCTTAAATGCATCTAATTTCATCTCAACCATACCCCGATTGCGCCAACTCAACAAAAACGGAAAAATTTTTATCGCCTGTGCATTGTCCAATCGAAACAGATATTTTTTCAAAAAACTGAAATGCTCATGCTGCGTGACCGCCAAAACCGTCCGAACCAATTCTTTATTGACGTGAATTTCCACGACCCCGCTGTTCTTTTCATGCTTATAAAATGGAATGACAGACATACCATAATTATGCTCCGTATCTTCCCATTTGACTTGGGTGGTTTGCAACAAATCAATACAATCCAATATGTGTCGATAGAAATTTTTTGAGTTTTTAGCACCCGAAGCCGCTAAAAAATCACTGATTGAAAAGTCTATTTTCACATAATCCCCCCCCTCAGTATCTAAGTGTGTTGGGGTCAAACGTGAAACAATTTCGAAAAAAATCTTGGGGGTATAAACCTCACTCAACGTCCGTTCTTTGCCTCTGCTGATTTTGCGAATAAACTTTGGGACAGCCAAAGGATTGTTCAAAACAACATAATCGGGGTTGTTTTGCAAGTCATCAATAATATTTTCAGCCGATTTCTTCGCCATATTTTACATTTTCGGGACAATATCTGAAATTTTATACAAGAATTGATAATCTTTCTTTTATAATTTTGTTTTTTAGAAGAAAATTAATTAACAAGAATTTTAACAATTAGTTGATTAACAATTGGTTATAATTTTGACAGCTACCCCAATACACTTGTATATGCTTGTATTTATTGCTCAGTTTATATGTAAAATAGCCCAATAAAACCGTCAAAAAAGGGTATTTTAATACATATACAAGCTAATAAACCAATACTTGTATAAAAAATAATCTACCCCAATACACTTGTATAATTACCCCATTGTACTTGTATATCACCCCATTGTACTTGTATAACCACCCCAATACACTTGTATAACCACCCCAATACACTTGTATCTAACCTCTGTAATTAATTGTAAATCAATGCATTATGAAGGTGCTAAAAAACTATAAAAAACTTAATTAAAAAAGCTATAAAAAACACACAAAAAGGATTTGTGTGTTTTTCAATATTTTTTCAATACTTTAAAAGAAAAAATTGGTTGTTTAAAATTGGGCGGGCGCGGCTTTCCGAAAGAAAGAAAAGGTTATAGTATTAACTGTTCTTAGTCAAATCGTCTTCAATCAAGCCAATGACGTAATCACGCATCGAAACGCCGTCTTCTGCCAACCGAATTTTCATCGAGCGATAGAGCGAAACGGGAAAATCAAAACTCGTTTTGCGAACGGCATCAGGGTCTTCGATAATTGTCCTTGCCGTACGCTTTTTTACTGAGGGGGTGACTTTAACCTCTTTTTTTTTGACTTCTTTGGGTTTTGAAGCGGGTTTTTCTACAACCTGTTTTTCTACGGTTTCTTCAATAACCGCAGGTTCTGCGATGATGGCGTGGATTTTTGACGTGATTTCTTCCGCCTTGTCTGTTTCGACGATGTTTTTTTTAGGCAACCGCGTGGGCACTAAGTTTAGACCTAAATCTTTGACTTTTGACATGTTGACCTCCTGTTTTATTTGTGTTTGGTTTTTAGTGTTTGGTGTTTAAATTCTATACACCAAACACTAAAAACCAAACACTAAGTTATTATGATTTTTGAGCAATTTCGATGATTTCTTTCGTCAGGTTTTTGATTTCCTGTTGTGCTTTGGTGTCTGTATATTCCATAACTGAAATTCCCTTAACATTGGACTCACCATACGCCACGCGCTCGTGCAGTTTGGTATCTAAAAAACGAACGCCGTATTGTTCACCCAATGTTGTCAGACCAACGACCACCGCTTTGTGTAGGTTAAATGATTCTTTGTACATATTTAACAAGAAATATGCAGGTGTTTTTTCTTCTTTTTCTTCTTGAACTTCATTGTAACGCGCCAAAAAATCCTCTGTGACCCAATAATCAGATCCACCTTTTGGGACGACAGGGATGATAATAATGTGGCTTAGCAGCATGATTTTACTAACAATCGGGAACAAACTCGGCGGTCCATCAATGATGATGGCATCGTAGTCCTTGTAAAGGGCTTTTACTGAGGGGATGATGGCTTTTGGTTCTGTCATTTGCACGACATTGACAAATGGCTCGGCATGGGCTTCTTGGCGAATGGCAAACCAACGTGTCGTCGCTGCCGCTTCGTCGGCATCAATGAGGCACACTTTGTAGTTATCAAGTGCCAAAGCGATGGCGAGATTTTGGGCTAAGGTGCTTTTGCCAACGCCTCCTTTGTACGAAATAGATGAAATTATCATGTTTTACGATTGTTTTTAGGGTGCAAATAAAACACTATTTATATAAATAGCGAAATAATGTTTTAGCTTTTTACATAAAACATTATTTATTTAAAAAAGTAAATAGCTAATTGTGTAAATAATAATTTAAATAAAACGTTATTTAAGTATTTATTTAAAACGGTAAAACGCTATTTATATAAATACTTAAATAAGTACATAGCATTTTATATAAATAGCGACTATTTTTAAAGCACTTTAAGTCTTTAAAGCGGGTTGACGGGAATTATAGTCTTTGAAAAACGTGCTTTTTAGAGATGTAAGACAAGATGTGGAAAGATAACAAGAAGATATAGCTGTGCATGAAAATATTGGCTTTAAACGAATTTTATTGAAACCATAAATTTTATTAAAATTATAAAAAGTAAAAAAAACCTTGGCGCAGTAGTTTAGCGTCAAGGTTTTTTTTTGAAAACTACCCCTCAGTATTACCAACTCAAAATCTTCATTTTTGCTTTTTGTAATTGCTCATTCATTGCCTTGAATTCCTTCGTTTTAAAACTTTTCCATTGAGCAGACAATGCTTTTTGTTTTGCTACATTTTCATTTATGGCTGCAATAGTTTGCAATGTGGGCGGCATATCCGTATCCTGTAAAATATTAAAAACACTCGATAATGCAGATTCTAGACGGCTGAAGCTGGATTGAGAACTGCCTTGAGGCACAGTTTCAAAATTTGATAATTGCTTTTCAAAATCTGTTAAGCTGTTTGTTAATGGTGCTCCTGATTGAGGAATTAAGGTTTTTAACTGCTTTTTTAAGGTTTCAATTTCTGTTAATGCCGTCATAGATTCTTTAATACCTTTATAACATTCTAACGATAAATCATGTATCATTTTCAAATCTGCTGTTGATGTTTTCACACGTGGGTCGCCTTTTACGGTCAAAGATTGCGTATAAGTTTTGCCGTTTACCGTCAGTTTTACGTTATAGTTACCCAGTAAAACCCAGGGCGAAGTTGGGTCAGGCGCCGTATTTTGATACACCGCAGCGATAGGGTAGCGGGGCGGCACATTCAGAGGCGTATAGCGCAAATCCCAAACGAACCGATGCGCACCCGCCTCGGCGGATAGAATTTGTTGTGGACGAATCCAATACAAAGGGATGTTCACAGCGGGTATTTCGTAAGGTTTATCGTTGCTCGAAAAACGGCGGATAGATGTGCCTTTTGCATCAAAAATCTCTAAAATGACCTCGTTTTTAACATTTTCCTTTAAAAAATAGTTAATAATTGCCCCATCGGGTGGATTGTCTCCTGCGGGTTCTTCTTGTGGCATGGGCGTATCGGTGTATTGGTTCCAACGCACACGCACGGCTGTTTGGGGTTTAAAAAGGGTCGCTTCTGCCGTTTTTACTGAGGGGGTCACTTGACGTAAATTTGTTATATCATCCAATATCCAAAAGCTGCGTCCATGCGTACCAACAACAATATCATCGTCTTTAATCACCAAATCGCGGATAGACGTGGCGGGCATATTTAAGCGCAAGGATTGCCAATTTTCGCCATCATCAAAAGAGACATACACCGCCCGTTCAGAGCCTGCAAAGAGCAAACCTTTGCGTTTTGGGTCTTCTCGCACGGCATTTATGGGGTCGTTGGGTAAGCCATTTGTGATTTCTTTCCACGTTTTGCCGCCGTCTTTTGTGCGATATATATGCGCTTTCATATCGTCCAAACGGATGCGATTGACGGCGGCATAAGCCGTATTTGCGTCAAAATGACTCGCATCCATGAGCGATATTTTACTCCAAATGCTGATGCCAGGCGGCGTGACGTTTTGCCATTTTTTACCGCCATCTCGTGTGACGTGTATCAAGCCATCGTCCGTACCTGCCCAAATCGTATTGATGTCCTTCGGTGAAGGCGCAACGGTGTAAATAACGCCTCGACGTGGCATTTTTTTCATATCCTCGTTGGTATAAATGCCGATACTGAGGGGTATGTCGTCGTATTTGTCGCGCGTCAAATCGGGGCTGATGATGTCCCATGAATGACCGCCATTTTGTGTTTTAAACAGTACATTTCCAGCAAAATACAAGGTTTTATTGTCAATAGGGGAGAATAAAACGGGTGCGGTACGGACAAAACGGTATTTCCCAGAACGCACGGCTTCGGGTGCAATGTTCTGAACTTGCCCTGTGCGCTTGTCAAATTTCGTAATTTTTCCGCCATAAATAATATTCGGATTAAGTGGGTCAGCAGCGACATAACCATACTCTTCCACGCCAACGGGATGCCATTCGCGGAATGTTATTTGCCCATCATTGCCACGCGATGCGATGCCCACCGAACCGCTTTCTTGCTGTCCACCTAAGACATTATATGGAAAAGCATTGTCGGTACTGACGTGATAGAATTGGGCTGTGGGTTGATTATACCACGAGCTAAACGTCTGCCCGCCATTGACTGTAATAATCGCGCCTTGGTCACTGGCTATTAAAATAACATCCGTATTGTCGGGATTTATCCAAATCCGATGATAATCATCGCCGCCAGGTGCGCCCCGAAAAGCGTTCCAAGACTTTCCGCCGTCCATTGATTTCCAGGTTACGACATTGGCAGAATAGACAATATCAGCGTTTTTAGGGTCGACTTTAACTTCAGCGAAATCCGTTCCACGACTCCAAAGACGCGGGTCGGCACTCATTTTCACCCAATTTTCACCTGCGTCGTCGCTTCTATAAATGCCGCCATACTGAGGGGGGGCATCAACGGTCGCATAGAGTCTATTTGGGTTGCTGGGTGCGATGCAAAAACCGATGCGGCTCAACCCTTGTGCCGTTGTAGGTAGCCCATTTGATAGCTTTTTCCATGTATTTCCGCCATCAATGGACTTAATTAAGCCACTTTCTGTGCCATTCCATGCGCCATTCTCCCATGGACCTTGTCGTCCTGCCCACATATAGGCATAGACAATTTGCGGATTTTTAGGGTCAATAGTCACTTGAACCGCACCAGTATTTTCGTCAACATAATAAATTCGTTCCCACGTTTTGCCCCCATTTAAGGTTCTAAAAACGCCTCTTTCTGTATTTGGTCCATAAGGATGCCCCAAAACGGCTGCAAAAACGCGGTTTTCGTTGGTGGGGTCAATTGCCAGACCGCCAATTTGTTGCGCTTCTTTTAAACCTGTATTGACCCACGTTTTGCCGCCATCGGTTGTTTTGTAAATGCCATCACCAACAGACAAATCGGGACGCTGCAAACCTTCGCCACTTGCCACATATAGCACATTGGGATTGGACGGCGCGACCGCCACATCGCCCACAGAACCCGTTGGTTGGTCGTCAAAAATCGGCTGCCATGTCCTGCCATAATCGGTTGTTTTCCAAACGCCACCGTTGTTGACACCGATGTAAAAAACATTGGGTTGTTGCGGCACGCCAACTGCGCCGACCGTTCTGCCGCCACGATGTGGACCAATCATGCGCCACTTCATCGCGCCCATCACTGAGGGGTCAATACTTTGGGCATTGAGCGTTGAAAAAAGGAGAAAAAGGAAGGAAATTAGAAGGATTGGTTTGTTTTTCATCATTTTTTATTTGCAAATGTGTTAAAAATGGATTTTCATTTTAACAAAAGTACAAATAAGTGATGAATTATCATCTGCTCAACGAGGATGTTGGTATCGAGAACGATACGAAAGGAAGTATTAGGCATTTTCTTTTAGTAGCGTATTAATTATCTCATCAGTATATTTCTTTTCATCCCATATTTTATCTGCTTTTGCCCGTGCTTTAGCGAAAAGATAACGAGCAATAAGTATTTTAAGACCTTCCAAATGTTCATCTGGAACCCCTGCGCTATATAGTTTTAGTAACTCAACTTGTAAGTTGGAAAGAGGTGCTTGAATCTGTCCCATCTTTTATTATTTTTTACAAAAATAGCTATTTTGATTTAAAAACCAAATTGTGGCTTAGAACTTTTCATCCAATTCGTACCGAAGTCATTGTCAACGACCCCGCCACCGCTTTGTCATTAAAAATGCTCACTTTTTCATCTTTTTCTTGCAAAGCCAAACTGTACAAAAGAGGGTAGTAGTGGTCGGGTGTTGGAATCGCTAAATCAGCCGCCTTGCCCAATGAACGGTAATCAATCAAGGGTTGGTGATTGCCTTCGTTAATGTTTTTCTTAAAAATCTCATTCATTTCAATTGCCCAATCGAAACCAGAACCGTTCATGTTTTGAAACGTTGCCATACCGAGATTGTGTACCATATTGCCACTTCCGATAATTAAAACGCCTTTTTTGCGTAAAAATGCCAATTCTTTGGCTAAATCGTAGTGATACTGAGGGGGTCGGTGATAATCAATACTCAATTGCAACAAAGGAATATCGGTTCGCCATGTGATAAATGCGTTACAATTGCACCGCCCAAGTATGCTGCCAATAACAAAGTGCCTAAAATGCCTGTACGTGGAATCAAAAATAGAACGACAGAAGTCAATTCGAGTATGCCAATCAGCGTAAAGGTCGTTTTATCAAAACCAAAACCTTCTGCCATTTTTAGCACATCGGGACTACCCATTAATTTCATGGTGGCACTACCAACGAAAATGAAGGCGACGAGGGCAGCTAAGACCCAATTTAAAATGTTGCGTTTTTTGTTATCCATTATTAGGAAATTTTCTATCATCGGCGCATTAGCTTTGGGGGTAAACACCGTTTTAAGGAATTGGAACGCGAAGTAGCGGAAAATGCTGTCTAAAGAGTTGCAAGATTTGGAAATCAACGAGTTAGTCAGCCGCACAGTCATGGATACAAAGCCTGTAACGGTTGAATACGAGTTGACTGCATACGGTGGTTCGCTAAAAGATGTCGTTGACACCTTAGCGGCTTGGGGAACGCAGCACCGCGCCAGAATTATGAAAAAATAAAACGCTTTATCGAAATGACATTACTACCTATCAAGCAAAGCATTGAAGAAAATGCTGAATTCATGAACCATCCAGACTATGAAAATATTTTAAAGATGACGATTGAGTATTTTAATAAAATCGGCTACAATCCTCCGTGGGTAGGTTATTATGCCGAAATTGACGGGCAGTTGGTGGGAAGTGCTGGATTTAAGGGGTTGTCGAAAGACAATTCTGCCGAGATAGCTTATGGCGTTTTTCCAACATTTCAAAGCCAAGGTTTAGGATCTGAGATATGCCGCCAACTGGTACTTTTGGCTTTAAAAACAGACCCAACGGTCAATATTACAGCTCGAACATTGCCCGAAGAGAGTCATTCTACAAAGATTTTACAAAAAAATGGCTTCAAATTAATCGGGCTGATTTGGGATGAAGAAGATGGCGATGTTTGGGAATGGGTTTATAGAAAATAGCCCCCTCAGTATAATTGTCATTTTTTTTAAAAACACGTCAAAACCCAGTAGAAACAGACTTTTTCCTACATTTGCGCCATGCTTACCAATTTTATCACGCATTTTTATACACTTATTATTATGTTTCCAAAAGTAAATCCGACCACCACCAAAGCGTGGAAAAAACTCATCAAACACCATAAGGCGGTCAAAAACGTAGAAATAAAAACGCTTTTTGAAGAAAATCCTCAGCGTTTTGAGCAGTTTTCTATGCGTTTTGAAGATATTTTATTGGATTATTCAAAAAACAACTTAACCGAGGAGACACTTCCGTTGCTCATCAAACTCGCCAAAGAATGTGGTTTGAAAACCGCAATCGATGCCATGTTCAAGGGCGAAACAATCAACGAAACGGAAAATAGGGCAGTACTGCACACCGCTTTGCGCCATCGTTCAAACAAGCCTGTCATGGTGGGCGGCAAAGATGTAATGCCCGAAGTCAAAGCCGTTTTGAAGAAAATGGAAGCATTTTGCGACCGCGTCATTTCTGGGAAATGGAAAGGATATACGGGCAAAGCCATGACCGATGTGGTGAATATCGGCATCGGCGGCTCTGATTTGGGTCCTGTGATGGTGACTGAAGCCTTGAAACCGTACAGCAATCACATCAAAATTCATTTTGTCTCGAATGTTGATGCGACCCATTTAGCAGAAGTTTTGAAGAAAATTGACTTTGAAACAACACTTTTTCTCATCGCTTCTAAGACTTTCACGACGCAAGAGACGATGGCAAATGCTCATTCTGCACGTCAGTTTTTCCTCGATGTCGCTAAAGACGAAGCGCACATTGCGAAACACTTTGCCGCACTGTCAACCAATGAAAAATCAGTCGTTCAGTTTGGTATAGATGCTCAAAATATGTTTGGTTTTTGGGATTGGGTCGGTGGACGATATTCGTTGACTTCTGCCATTGGGTTGTCTATTGCTTTAAATATTGGTTTTGACAATTTCAAACAGCTCTTAGAGGGTTTTTATGCCATGGATAAACACTTCCAAACCACGCCTTTTGAGAAAAACGCCCCTGTTTTATTGGCTTTAATTGGCTTGTGGTACGTCAATTTTTTTGATGCTGAATCTGAGGCAATTTTGCCGTATGACCAATACATGCACCGTTTTGCCGCCTATTTTCAACAAGGCAATATGGAAAGCAATGGTAAATGTGTGGACAGAAACGGCGAAGAAGTTACTTACCAAACAGGACCAATCATTTGGGGAGAGCCAGGGACGAATGGACAACACGCCTTTTATCAACTCATACATCAAGGTACGCGCTTGATTCCTTGCGATTTTCTTGCGCCAGCGATTAGCCACAACCCGATAGGCGACCACCACACGTTATTATTGTCCAATTTTTTTGCTCAAACACAGGCTTTGATGATGGGCAAAACGGCGGAAGAAGTAACTGCCGAATTTGAAAAAGCAGGTAAAAAAACAGCAGAATACGAAAAACTTGTGCCTTTCAAGGTATTTAAAGGCAATCGTCCGACAAATTCTATTTTATTCAAAACGCTGGATCCGCATACTCTGGGCAGTTTGGTGGCGATGTATGAGCATAAAATCTTTGTGCAAGGCGTGATTTGGAATATTTTAAGTTTTGACCAATGGGGCGTTGAATTGGGCAAACAATTAGCGAACAATATCCTGCCTGTACTGAGGGGGGAGAAAGAGGGGGGCTTTGACAGTTCTACAAATGGTTTGATAAATGCTTGGAAAGAGATGAAAAAAGGTTGATTTTTCTTAAAAAGACTTAAATTTGTTGTAAAAATAACGTTTTATGGCAAAAGACATTTTTCACGAAATTGTGAAAGAAGCACTCATAAAAGACGGATGGACGGTGACTAATGACCCTCTAACTTTATTGAATCGTGCTGAAGGCGGTATTTCAACTGATTTAGGGGCAGAAAAAATCATAGTCGCAGAAAAAGGCTTGACAAAAATAGCTGTAGAAGTCAAAAGTTTTCTCAATCCTTCTATGATACATGACTTTTTGCAAGCAAATGGTCAATATACAGGTTACCGAACGGTTATAAAACGAAAACAATTAAATCGAATCATCTATTTAGCTATGCCTGTTTTTGCTTATGAAAAACTTATAGTTTATGAATTTGTCAGAGATATTATTGAAGAAAGCCGTATAAAATTCATTCTTTTTAATCATAGAAAAAAAATAATTTCAAAATGGATAGAGTAATTTTTTTTCAAACAAAAATTCATGAAGCAATAGAAGATTATCTACTGGAATTGCGACAACCCAGTAGCATGGATATTGAATTTTTACCAGTAGAGGATACCAATAAAAATCATTTTCAAATCATTGCAATGGGTTGGGAAGGTGATAAACGGGTTTTTAATCTCCTATTTCATCTCGATATTATTGGTGATAAAATTTGGGTTCAAGAGGATAAAATGGAATATAGTATTACGGAGCGATTGGTTGAAAAAGGGGTTTCCAAAAAAGATATAGTGATTGGTTATTTCCCTGATTATCATAGACCATATACAGAATATGCGGTAGGATAAATACTAAGTTATTAAGTTCGGTGGGTGTAAGTCCAAAAGTTGCTTTGGCTATTTCAGCCGTTAGAATACTGTATTCATGCCCTTCTTTGATACCTCGGGCTTTCCATTCTTCGGTGAGTTCTTTGCGTATGCCTATGGTTTTCAAACGATTACCTATCCAAATATCGTCATATCCTTTGGCTTGATAGAGTTTAGGGCTCTTTGACAATTTTAGCGGTAATTTTGTAAAATGGAAAAAGAGCTATATGAACAAATGATAAATCTCCTTCATCTAAAAGTAGATAGATTAGAG
>JAYTUQ010000173.1:0-1831 GCA_043744455.1 Saprospiraceae bacterium
TCAATTAGGGCGTATTGCAGCATGATTGATTGAGAAACAGGGAAAAATTAAACCGCTTTATAACAAATTGTACCCACTGTTTTTAACGAACTATTGTAATAGCAACAATACAAAATGCGCATTGCGTTTTTTTGTATTGTCGCATTAGTTTTTGTAAAGTTAAGAATTCTTATTTATATTTTTATCTACATTTTTAAGCATTTCTTCAGGTCTTTTTCTTTCTGAGAATGCAGTCTGTGAAAAACCCCTTTGTCATTCAGTAGGAATCTCTTTTCACTTTTACAAACGCACAAAAGAGATTTCTACTGAATGACAAAAATGACAAAAAAGACCCTTTCAATATTGTGCCTTTTGTAAACCTTTATGTCATGGTGAGGAACGTGGCTACTAAGGGGGTCATCCTCTTTTTAATTCTCTCTTTGTTATTGAACCTTTGAAGTAAAAGACTTACATGATACCACATAAAGGGTCAGAAGACCTGTTGACTGCCTGTCCCGAAAGCCTTCGGGAAGCAGCCTTGTTCTTTAATGGGAAATTGTGAATTATAGGAATTAGATACTATGCAAGCAGGGTAACTGTTTACAGCTTTGTACATCCAAAGAAAACCCTTAACTTTGTGATAATTAAAATTAAAAATCTCTGCAATGGAAATTATTGAAGATAAAATATTGACGTGGGAAGATATTAAAAATCAATACCCTGATGAGTGGGTTGTTTTAGGCAACCCTATTTTTGACGGTATGAAAATCCTAAAAGGTACTGTTTTGGCACACCACCCAGACAAGCGTGTAGCGAGTATCGAAGGTGGAGAACGGCGTGAAGGGTTTAAAAAATTTACCTTAACCTACACGGGACAGCACAAATCAGGTTATCATATTGGTCTATTGAGAACAGTTCACAAGTCGCTATGAAAAAAATAACCTATCCTTTTGAGTGGCTCGACGAAGACGGTTTAATGGTTGTTCATGTCGAAATAAACGGAGAAAGCACCCTTCCTTTTTTGTTAGATACAGGTTCTTCGGACACTTACCTTGACAAAAACATCTTGCATATCGAACAAATTAACCTTAAAGAAGCCAACTACTCGGGTGTTTTAGGGATGGATATTTTAAGACAAAAAAATCTATGCTTGCATTTCGATAAAAATATTCTCACTTTTTCTTAAAAATAGGGAAAATACTGAGGGGGTAAAAAGCCCTACATACTGAGGGGGTGAATGTTATAGTTAACCTTTGAAGTAAAAGACTTACATGATACCACATAAAGGGTCAGGAGACCCGTTGACTGCCTGTCCCGAAAGCCTTCGGGAAGCATCCCGTTCTTTGATTGAAAATTGTGAATTATAGGAATTAGATACTATGCAAGCGGGACCCTCAGTCATGCCTTCTGTGAGCGCATTTTGCGCCATCACGCTTTGCGTGACTTGATAGAGCGAAACGCACCATATTTAGCCGTTTGTAAGCCTTTATGTCATGGTGAGGAACGTGGCAACTGAGGGGGTCATCCTCTTTTTAATTCTCTCTTTGTTATTGAACCTTTGAAGTCAAAGACTTACATGATACCACATAAAGGTCAGCAGACCAGTTGACGAGCAGCCCGTTCTTTGATGGGAAATTGTGAATTATAAGAATTAGTACTATGCAAGCGGTGAACTGCCTACGTTCGACGGAAAAATAGGTTTTCAGGCTTTAATTTTATCAATTTAGTTTCGAGTATTCTGATATTATTTTTTTGTAAAAACTTAGGCATGAACAACACTAACTAAATCGTTGTTTTAGGTACAAATTAAATTATTCGATAATGGTCATATCCAATGATATAACACAATTAA
>JAYTUQ010000174.1:0-1827 GCA_043744455.1 Saprospiraceae bacterium
AGGGCTGTTACTGCCTTTTCGTTTTGATTTTTAAAACGCACTTGTATCCATTGACAACCAGCATCTAATGCAGATTGTATATTCTTTATTTGTTCGGAGGCAGTGACGCCTTGTGAAATATATTGAAATTTACTATACATTTAATGAACCAAGTATTAAGAATGATATGCCAATAAGTTTGGATTACTATTCAGTATTTTTTCTATGTATTTTTTAGCGTTTTGACAAGCTATTTCGATTGATTTACTATGGGTTAAGTTACTCAATATTGCCGATGATAAAATACATCCTGACCCATGTTTACTGTAATTCACAACTTGATGAGGATATAATTTCGTTATTTTATTGCCCTGAAACAAGTTATCTACTCCTTGTTCAGTTGTAGAGTGACCACCTTTTACATAAATGGCACAATACTTTGAAAGTGATTGCGCACCTTGAAGTACATGGCTATTTGCTGATAATATTTTTATCTCATCTAGATTCGGCGTAATCAAAAAACATTCACTCAAAATACTTTTTAAAAGGGCATCGTCAATTTGATTTACCAATTCAAAACCACTAGAAGAAGTTAAAACCGGATCCCAAACGATGCACAACTCTGGTTCCATTTTTTTTAAAAAAGACACGGCTGCCCAAAGTGTTTTTAAGTTTTCAATCATCCCAATTTTGACAAATTTAACGTCATAATTATGCATTATCGGTGTTAATTGATGAATAATATCTTCTGAATTCATCCATTTTACGCTTAAAAACTGGTTTTCTGTTTGAACCGTTTGTGCCGTTATTACCCCCATGCCGAGAACATTGTGTTGCTCAAACGTTTTAATATCTGCTAAAACACCTGCACCACCTGTTGGGTCAAAACCAGCTATGCTCAGCACAATAGGTCTATCATATTTCATCAGATAGGTATTTGTTTTAAAAGATTTTTTAATTCAATCAAAGGGTTTTCATTTTGCCAAATTGAGCCGAAAACAGCGACACCATCAAAGCCCATTTCAAGTGCTTTTGAACAATTTTGGCTTGAAATACCACCCAAAGCCACGATTTTTGTTGAACTCAAACGCCTTAATTCTTGTAAAGCAACAGCATTAATTGGCAATGCCGCATATCCTTTTTTTGAAATGCTATCGAAAACAGGACTCAAAAATGTATAATCAAAAGCAATCGAAAGATTTTCATAATCTTCAAGTCTATGAATAGAGGTGGAAAGGCTTATTCCTTTTTTACTAAAGCAGGACTCCCCCCCCTCAGTATTTTCTTGTTCAAAAACCTTTCTTCTATATTCCGTTAAATGCCAACGTGTTATGCCAAACTCTTGTGCTGTTTCGAAATGCTGATGCACCACAATTTGACTATAAAATCGTGCATCAATGGCTTCTAATAATGATTTCAAATCCGACTCTGTACTATCAGGTTTTCTCAAATGTAAAAAGGGCAAACCTGCCTCGAACAACGCATTTATTTGTTGGGCTTCATTTTGAAAACTTTCAAGAAAAGTCGAGTTTGAAATCACTATTACACTCATGAATAAATCTGACTACCTTGTGATTTGAACTCTTCAGATTTATCGAACATACCATTTGCAGCCGAATCCCGTATTTCTTGTGTTATTTTCATTGAACAGAATTTTGGTCCACACATTGAACAGAAATGCGCCACTTTAGCGCCATCTGCGGGCAATGTTTCATCGTGATATTCACGTGCTGTATCAGGGTCGAGTGACAAATTGAACTGGTCTTCCCATCTGAATTCAAAACGGGCTTTACTCAAAGCATTGTCTCGATATTGCGTACCGGGGTGTCCTTTGGCTAAATCTGCTGC
>JAYTUQ010000175.1:0-26182 GCA_043744455.1 Saprospiraceae bacterium
CAGTCTCTTGTCAAAAAGATTATCTTGAAACCAGCCCTACGGATAGCGTGGACGCAGCTGCAGCTTATGCCACAACAAAAAATGCACAAGCTGCCGTAAATGGCATCTATCGGGCTTTAGTCGTAAGATATCTCTCTTCACAAGGGCATTTTGGACATCCTGCCATGATGATTATTTTAGATGTCTTAGGAGAAGATTTAGTATTTGGTAATTCAACTAATGGCTGGCATTTCGCAGAAGGAAGATGGACAAGTCACCGTTCAGATGCAGGCAATTTGGCCCGATTACCTTACGAAATGTATTACAGGGTCATTGGCAATGCCAATATTGCCATTGCCAATATTGATAATGCAAAAGGTCCACAAGCCGAAAGAGACGGCGTAAAAGGGGAAGCATTGGCTTTACGTGGTTGGGCTTATTTTAATTTGGTACAACTTTATGGCAAACGGTACAACGGTAGTGCCAAACCCAATGCCCAACCAGGTGTTCCTTTAGTTTTAGCGCCTACTACTGAGGGGTTGCCAAGAGCAACGGTTGAAGAGGTCTATATCCAAATCGGTAAAGACCTTGACGATGCCTCCGCCTTGTTAGCGAAAGCCAATGCCAGAAGTTACAAATCTCATATCAACGTCAGTGTTGTAAAAGGTTTTCAAGCAAGGATTGCACTGACGCAACAAGACTGGGCTAAAGCTGAAACATTTGCCATTGATGCACGCAAATCTTTTACTTTGATGAGTTTTGCTCAATATCAAGACGGTTTCGTCGATATTGCCAACCCAGAATGGATGTGGGGTTTTGACCATCTTGAAGACCAATCTGAATTTTTTGGTGCGTATCACTCTTATATTTCTGATAACTTCAATTCTTCGGTCAATCGTCAAACACCTAAAGCCATCAATAAATTGGTGTACGACAGGATTCCTACAACAGATGTCAGATCACTTATGTGGGTAAAAGCACCAACGACAACTAATTCAATTGCACCTCCGGGTGGTGTCAGGGTACCATATATGGTTCAGAAATTTAGATTGCCAGGTACACCCTCAACCAGTACAATGGGCGATATCCCTTACATGCGTGCTGCTGAAATGTTCCTAATTGAATCAGAAGCTAAAGCGCGTCAAGGTAAAGATGTTGCGGCTGCACAAGTCTTATTTGATTTAGTAAGTAAGAGGGATCCCAGCTATAAGCTATCAACAACTACAGGGACAACATTGATTGACGAAATCATGTTCAATCGTCGCATCGAACTATGGGGTGAAGGTTTTAGATTCACAGATTTAAAACGCCTTAACTTACCATTGAATAGAAATGGCTCAAATCACAATACAGCCGTTGCAGTTATTTTTGATGTACCTGCGGGCGACAATATGTGGGAGTTTCTGATTCCAAGAAGAGAATTAGATGCGAATAAAGCAGTTGTTCAAAACCCACTTTAAGGGCAAATGAATGCTGTTTCCGAATAATAAAAACTTTCCGTAGGCATCAAACTTGCGGAAAGTTTTTTTTTGCTTTTCAAACGACCCCCTCAGTAATTTTTTAAAAAGCTTCGCGAATAGTCATTTCGCGAGGCTTTTTAATCTTTTACAATCCATATTTTTCAAAATATGCTAAAATAAGTATTTCATTAAATCCCCATTCCCCCTACCTTTGCAGTCGTTAGTATTGAGTTTACAAGCATTTTCTCTATTACAAAACACGACCAACGATATATGAACCGTTTTTCCCTTTCAATATCTTTCTTTTTTTTATTAAATATATCACTTTCTAAAGCCCAAATGGAAGGTTGGAGTTCAACATGCTCTTCCGATGACCCCTCAGTATCCGAAGTCATGATTGATGCATGTAGTAATGAATTTAGAAGTGAATACAGTGTATTAAAAACGGGAAATAAGGCTTTCGATGTTCGAAACCTCGCAATGAATGTCATAAATCCAACAAATAATGCTTATATAGGGTCAGTAACTGTCCAAAATAATAATACAAATACAGATGTCCTTCGTTTATTAAATGATGCTGCTTTGACTACTTGTGGCTATGGTATAGTATTTCGAAATGCTTTTGATATACCTTATTATGGCATTGTTCCGCCCAATTCAACCATCTTATTTTTTAATAACAAAGATTCAACAGATATTTCCTACCTTTCAACAGGAGAATTACGTCGTTTATGTGGTTCAAAAGTATTTGTCGTTTTTGGTACTATTGCCTCTCAATCTCCAGGCGTTAACCTTTTTAGAAATTATCCCCAAAATGGGTCATGTGGTACGACTGGATGTTTGCGCCAAATTCAATTTCGATTTGGCGGCAGCACCTCACCATATTGTACTTTTCTAACCTATGACATTAAAAAACTACCCAATCTCAATACATCAAACCCACCTGTTGGTTTCAACGAAGGCTCTTATATCCGTCCCAATCCAAACGGTACGCTGACCTATGGTGGTGGCAATTTATCAGGTACAGGAATCGTGTGTATGCCGCCCGAAAAGCTCATTTGTAGCATTCCTATTATGCCCGATTATGGCAATCGATTTTGGAATGTACTCGCTTATGAGGGTTTTAACGACTTCTCAAATGGCAGTTTTAAAGGTTTTTATCAAGCAAAAGGCAATCATACTGTGAGTATTGGCACGGCTACGGCAGATAATTTTGAATTCAACACCATTCGCGATGGTTGGGGTGGCGCGCAAGGTCCATCTGAAGCACATGACGGTTTAGGTGCTTTGTCAACCTATAATGGTTGTAATGTTCGAGCAGATTCATTTTCTATTTTAGCAAAAAGGAAAGGTTTTGATTGTAGCTTTTATGAAATAAACCTCAATTATTACGACGATTTTACGCGTATGCGTATTGACAATAACGGCGATGGCATTTGGGATTTCGACCAATCCTTCAACTTCTCTGCGTGCTCTTCGGGTTGTGGTACTAAGATTTGGCAAGGCTTTTTGAGCCCACAATCAAAAATTGAAATTTATGCCTACGACTTGCGTGGCAATTTTAATGTCCATTTTTTATTTCAAAAAAAACCAACACCCCCCGCCTTAAAAATCAATGTTTTGTCCACGACACCTATTATGTGTGGTGGTTTGCAAACAGGCAGCATCACGACAAGCGTTACAGGTGGTATTATGCCTTATAATATCCTATGGTCAGGCGTTGCGTCTATTCCTAATGGCAGTTTAGCGGCAGCCAATTTGCCCCCAGGTCTGTATCAAATGCAAGCGACTGATGGCGTTGGCTGTATAGATTCGGCTCAAATACTCGTCCCTCAAATCAATGATATCGTTGCAAATGCCACTGGTGACACATCTTTTTGTCCAGGTGGAACGGCAATACTGAGGGGTGCTGCCAGTGGTGGTACAGGCACATTACGTGCTGAATGGTTGACAACAATAAGCCCAACGGTTTTATCCACAAGCTTAAATTATTCTCCAATTGTTTCAAAATCAACGGATTATGTATTGCGTATTACCGATGGGTCAGGTTGTTTCAAAACGGATACAGTCACTGTGAATGTGTTTTCATTACCTGTTATTCATGTCTCAATATCAACAAATGATACGGTATGCAACGATGCTATTCCTATTCTTCGAGCAAGGGGTGCCCAATCTTATACATGGTCAAGTTTTCCACAAATTGGCGCAGCTGCTTTAGATGCACGAGGCGATTCTGCCCGTCTGTATACGTTATTTTTACCAGCACCTTATTATATTTTTACAGCAACTGGCACGGATGCAAATGGTTGTAAAAACACAGGACAAGTCACCATAACGATTATTCCTTTACCTGTCGTAACCATATTGCCCATTTCAGATACCCTTTGTGACAACAGCGCACCTCGAACATTGACTGTCACACCAGCCACAGGCGGAACTTTTCTGGTATATACGATTACTCAAGCGTTGGCTATACCTTGCACCAATTGTATTGAAAATGGCGTTTTTTACCCCGATAGGGCAGGGGCAGGAGATCATCTTGTGAGTTATCAAGTAGTCAATGTACAAGGCTGTAGCAATTCGCCGAGTATAAACATTGTGGTTAAAAATTGCCGATGCCAGACATCGGTCACCGTACCCCTCAGTAAAAGTATCTGCGCAGGTGATAGTGTGCGGGTGAAAAATATTTATTATAAAACAGCTGGAGTTTACCGTGATACGTTTCGCAAAGTTGATGGCTGTGATTCCATTGTCGTTCTAAATTTAAGCCTCAATAAACTCGATACGACCCGTATTTTTCGCAAAACGTGTAATCCATCCCAAGTTGGAACGACAACACAAGTCCTAAAAAATAAAAATGGTTGTGATTCTTTGGTGATTCTAAATTTAACGCTCAACAAGAGTGATACGACATATCTATTTAGTAAAACGTGTAACCCATCACAAGTCGGGACAACGGCACAACTCCTTAGAAATCAATATGGTTGTGATTCTTTGGTCATCATTACAAAGACTTTTGGGCGGCACGATACCACCCGTTATACTTATGTTATTTGCACAGGGGATAGTGTTTTTGTGAACAATTTATGGATAAAAACAGGTGGTGAAACACGATTTAATCTTCTAAATAGTGAAGGTTGCGATTCCATTGTTATTGCTAATATTGCCTTTACAATAAAAGATACGACATATCAAAACGCCATAAGTTGTGACCCGATACGTGTCGGTTTAGATACTGTACGTAAGGTTAATCGGAACGGATGCGATTCTCTCGTTATAACTCGAACAACGCTTTCCCCGAAAGACTCAACGCGGTTAAATTTGACGACTTGTAACCCCGCGCGCGTTGGGGACGATATTCAAGTTTTGCAAAATCGTTTAGGCTGCGATTCTGTTGTCATAAAAACATATACGCTACAAAAATCCGATACAACTTATTCATTTTCAAAGACTTGTAATCCGATGGATACAGGTTTTAGACAACTCAATTTGCGAAATCGAGACGGTTGTGATTCTATTGTTTTCATAAAAACGACTTTAAATCAGCATGACTCTACCTATTTTAATAAATCCATTTGCTTGGGCGATAGCTTAGCATTTTATGGTCGGTGGATAACGACTCAAGGCACTTACTACGCAATAAGAACAAATTCCGCGGGCTGTGATTCTGTTCTCGTTTTAAGTTTAGATTTTTGGAAAAAGGATACGACAATCGTTCAAAAAACAAGTTGCAATCCACTTTTATTGGGTGATTCTGTCAAAATACTGAGGGGGTATCGCGGTTGTGATTCTGTCATCATTACGCAAACGCGATTAGTGTCGAGCAATATAAAAGGTAGTATAACTATTTCAAAATCAATTAGTTGTAACGGTTTTTTGGACGGTGCATTGACAACAATTATCAATTCGGGCGGTCTTTCGCCTTTCACTTATCAGTGGAGTAATGGTGCAAAAGGCAATACGACAAATAATTTGAGTGCGGGTAATTACCTCGTTTCAATAACCGATGCAGAAGGTTGTCGCCTCATAGATTCTATAAATATTCAAAATCCACCCCCCCTCAGTATAAATGCCTTTGGCGCGTCTCCACATTGTTTTGGTGACGAAAAGGGTAGCATTCATATTACGTCAGCAGGTGGCGGCACCGCGCCGTATCGTTTTGAATCGAATGTTTTTGCACAAAATATAACGACTTTTCCGACAGTTTTGAGCAATATTGGTGTGGGAACTTATGGTTTTAAACTCATTGATAGTAAAGGTTGTACCCTCGATTCCACCATAAAAGTCCCTGCTGCGCTGGAACTTAAAGTTGACTTAGGCGCAGATTTGACCATTCAATTAGGCGATTCAACTCATATTGGTGTCATTTTGAATTTCCAAAATACTCGTTTGCAATGGACGCCAAAAGATGGTAGCATACGTTGCGATACGTGTATTTCTACAGTTGTAAGTCCTTTAGAAACAACAGTTTATAAATTATCAGTTAAAAATGCACTTGGCTGCGAAGTCAGCGATGCGTTGACTGTTTTTGTAGATAAAAATCGACCTATTTTCATTCCAACGAGTTTTTCACCGAATGGAGATGGCGTCAATGACCGTTTTACAGTTTTTTCAGATCAAAAGGTACGGAAAGTGCAAACCATGAAAATTTTCAACCGTTGGGGTAGTCCAATTTTTGAAAATAATGATTTTTTGCCAAATGATGAAAATCAAGGCTGGGATGGTCGGATGCGTGGCGTTGTTCTGTCACCTGATGTTTATATTTATTTTGTTCAAGTAGAATTTGTAGACGGAAAAGTCTATCAATATCAAGGCGATGTGACGATTTTGAAGTGATGGGAAGTATTGAGGAATAGGTAGTAAGTATTGAGACTGTAACCATATTTTCAGAATGTTTCAGCCGCTCAATACCCATTACTTTCTACTCATTATTATTTTTATGTAAAATCAAGTCATAAAAAGAGGGCGAATACCCAATGATGTTTTTTCTTTGCATAAGAAAATAAAACATCATTGGGCATTAGCCCTCTTTTTTTACAATAAAATCAAATAAGACTATGATTCCTAACTGGGAAGGCGTTTATCCTGCGGTCACTACGAAATTTACAGCAGACGATAAACTCGATTTTGATGCCATTGGCAAAAATTTTCAAGCACAAATTGATGCAGGTGTGCATGGTATCATACTCGGTGGTTCGCTGGGTGAGGCGAGTACCTTGGACGATGATGAAAAGTTTGAGCTTTTGGCTTTTACACTCGATTTGGTCAAGGGTAAAATCCCTGTTGTCCTCAATATTACTGAGGGGGCGACGCGTCGGGCGATGGCTTATGTCAAAAAAGGGCAACAAATGGGTGCAGATGGTTTCATGGCTTTGCCGCCCATGCGTTACAAAAGTGATGACCGCGAAACCATTCATTTTTTCAAGTCCATTGCTGACGCCACGGACAGACCAATTATGATTTACAACAATCCTGTAGATTATAAAATAGAAGTGACGATTCCGATGTTTGAACAACTTTTGAAAGAACACGCAAATATTGAAGCCGTCAAAGATTCAACTCGAGATATAACAAACGTCACCCGTCTCCGTAATGCCTTTGGCAACGAATTAAAAATTATGGGCGGTGTTGACACTTTGTCTATGGAAGCCCTGGTGATGGGTGCCGATGGCTTAGTCGCGGGATTAGTTTGCGCTTTTCCACGCGAAACGGTGGTGATGTTTCATTTGATAAAAGAAGGTCGAATTGCAGAAGCACAAGCGATTTATCGGTGGTTTTTACCGCTTTTAGAACTTGATATACATTCAAAATTGGTACAATACATCAAGTTAGCGGAGCAATATACAGGCATTGGTAACGAAATTGTTCGCGCACCGCGCTTGATTTTAGATGGTGCGGAACGTGTTGAAATTGTAAAAGTGATTGAAAATGGTTTGAAAACGCGTCCTGTTTTGCCTTCAATTGAATAGATGGACACGTAAACAGTGTATTGATTATTTTATCGCATAGTCACATAGGTGGCTTCACATAGGAAACATAAAAAATCGCAGAAATAACTATGTTTCCTATGTGAAGCCACCTATGTGACTATGCGATAAAGAAATTCTAATATGACGTTTTAGTGAAAAAATTCAGTTCTACGTTATTGTAATTCAATAAGTTATTAACAAAATCATGGCAAAAAAATCATTTTTCTGCATTGATGCCCATACCTGCGGCAATCCTGTTCGCTTAGTGGCGGGTGGCGGACCGATACTGAGGGGTGCAAATATGAGTGAGAAAAGGCAGCATTTTTTGAAAGAATTTGATTGGATACGCAAAGGTTTGATGTTTGAACCCCGTGGACACGATATGATGTCAGGCAGTATTCTTTATCCACCGAGTGACCCCCAAAATGACATTGGTATTTTGTTCATCGAAACAAGCGGCTGCTTACCAATGTGCGGTCATGGTACGATTGGCACAGTGACCATTGCCCTTGAACAAGGCTTGGTTACACCCAAAACAGAAGGTGTTTTGAACCTTGAAGTACCTGCTGGCGTGGTGAAAGCGACGTATAAAATGGTAGATAATAAGGTCAAATCGGTTCGGATTACAAACATCAAATCGTATCTTCATACTGAGGGGGTCAAAATAGATTGTTCAGATTTGGGGACTTTGCGATTAGATGTCGCCTATGGCGGTAATTTTTATGGCATTATTGACCCTCAAGCGAATTTCAAGGGGATGGAACACCATACAGCCGACCAACTCATTAGTTGGAGTCGTGAAATTAGGGAAAAAGTGAATCAGCAATACACCTTTGTGCATCCTGAAAACCCGACTATCAATGGCATGAGTCACGTACAATGGACGGGCAAAACGCTTGACCCGACTTCGACGGCGCGCAACGCTGTTTTTTATGGCGACAAAGCAATTGACCGTTCGCCTTGTGGGACGGGCACTTCAGCGCGTATGGCGCAATGGTATGCACAAGGTAAGTTGAAAATGGGCGATGAATTTATCCATGAAAGCATCATCGGCTCAAAATTTATTGGTCGCATTGAAGAAGAAACGATTCTCAATGGTAAAAAAGCGATAGTGCCCAGCATCGAGGGTTGGGCAATTATTCATGGCTTCAATCACATCATTTTGGACGATGAAGACCCGTATGTTCATGGTTTTCAAGTGATTTGATTAGGTTAAGTGTGTTGTATTTAGTAATCAAGTGTTTAGAATTGCTTTAGCCGTTAAGGATAAGTATAGTACGGCAAGATTGTATCAATGTTGAATAATGATTTTTTTTGTAAAATGCTGATTATCAACATTTAAGGATACAATGTAAAGACCGTTTGGTAACACGTCTATCGGGATTTCAATGTTTACCCCATTTTGAATCGGCTTTTCAAGCAAAATGCGTCCAAAACAATCCATGAGCTTATATTTTTTGTCGCTACTGCTATGCCAGTTGTTTATCGAAATATTCAGAACGGCATGTGCTGGATTTGGGTAAACCTCAAACAAAGGTGTTTTGATTTCTGATACACTTACAGGATCACACACATTACTCGTCAACAAACTTGAACGAAACCCACTCAATGATGCCCACATCCGCGCTTTTTGACCCATAGTAAAAAAAGACATACAATTATCGTTGGTATAATCCATATAATTTCGGAAATAATCCAAGGTACTGCCACATGAACCCACCAAATCGGTTGGACATTCTTCATGTGGACCTGCTTGGCGGGGTGTATCCTCGACTCCATCGTCATCAATACAAGTCGTATCGCTGCCCCAAATATGCAAAAGATTGAAATAATGACCGATTTCATGTACGGCAATCCGTCCATTTTGACGACCATCTCTCAAATTCCCGACTTTACCAAATGCACGATAATCAATAACAATACCGTCTTCTTTTGGTCTAATCGAGGCTTTTGAAGGAGATGAAGCGACCCCAAGAAAACCATTACTAAAAGCACAGACCCATATATTGAGGTATTTTGCAGGATTCCAAGCATTTGAGCCGCCTTGTGCAGAATAAAAAATACGACGGCTGACCGTATCGAAATAGGAAGAGCCAATATTGGTGAAAGTTGTCTGGCGACGAATAACGCCCGTGGTCACATCATTATTATTATCTCGTTTGGCAAGACAAAACTCAATTTCGCAATCAACTGCAAACCGTAAAAAGACTGGATTTACGGTGTTCCGTTTTCTAAAATCACGGTTCAAAGCATCTATTTGCGATTGAATTTGTGCATCTGAAATATTCTCAAACTCATTCTCCCAAACAATATGAACGACAACAGGAATGCGGGCTATGGTTCGTGGTTGGATATTATTTTGAAGGAATTGGCGGACATACCCCTCAGTATAACGCTCTATTTCTTCGTTGTTTTTATATGTAAAATCACAAATTTGAGCAAATAAGCTTATGGGGAAAATAAAAATGAGAAGAAATATATGACTTGCGTATCTCATTTGAAATAGTTGAAGGTAAGTAGAAGTGAATTTTTTAGGACAAATGTAATATAAAAATAAGAATGAATCTAAGGGTTAGGAAAGGCTCACCGCAAAAGGAAAAAAAAACTTTTGAAGAAATATAAGAACTTTGTTTTATATTCTGAAAATGAGTTATACATTTGTCATAGTTTTCTCATAGTATGTTTGTTTTTTTTCCTGCACTAAGTTAGATTCTTAATGCAGGATTTTTTATTTTTGACCGTATTCTAAATGAAATCAACCGTTCCCTAATAAATATGTTCCTTTATCGAAAACAGTATTTGCCATAACTTGATTTGGTTTTACCTTTGAGTTATAAGTTTTCTCATAGTATGTTTACCTAGTCTTCCTGTACCTTCCTCCTTTGGTGCAGGATTTTTTTTTGGGCTTACTACAAATTAGTAGTTTATTGTATGCAAAAACTTTGCCTAAATATTTTTTGTGCTTGCCTCAATTCAATTTCAGTGATATACTTTAGCCACAGAAACTGACCATAATCTCTAAAAATGTTACCTTTTGCCAATAATTTCAATCCTTTTAAAAAAGAATTTTTTCGTCTCATAAAAAATTACTTATTTTGCAATTAAGTTTTCTCATAGTATGTTACTTTGTTGAGTTCCTGCATCTCGGTTTCCGAGTTGCAGGAATTTTTTTTTGCCCTTACACACTTTCAATTCGATAGAAAACACATGGAACCTTTCGGATAAACAATCGACGTTTTTTGCCGCTCGGTATATTGCACGCCCAAATAATATAAAATCCAATCCCTATACATGCAGTAGTAAAAACTATGCCAAATATTAAATTATATCTTACTATTTTCTCTTTTTTACTTTTCTCGCAATCACTTTTTTTATATAATATCACCTTATTCTAAACTAAAACCACCGTATTCTATTTTTTTTTACACAAGCATTAAAAATTGTTTCATATATAAATATATTTATTTAATTTTGCTCCGTGTAGTTTTCTCATAGTATGTTTATTTCTCCTACATCTTACCCCCTTAGATGTAGGAGTTTTTTATGCCTATTCTAATCCGCGCAATAAATAGTACAAATGGCACTGTTAATTATTTTTCAAACCTCAATTATTCTCGTTTATTTGTAGAATTATCCAAAATATTAAAATTTAAAAAAATTCTTGAAATGAAAAATTTATTTAATTTTATATTATTAGCCGCTTCGATATTTACCATGTCTTCATGTTTTGAAATTACGGAAGAAGTGACTGTCAACAAAGACGGATCGGGCAATTATATTAGTACGATTGATGCAACTAAACTATCCGAGCAAATGCAAATGTTAGCAGCATTCGATTCAACAGGTGAAATGGTGCCCAAACTCAAATATTCGTTGGACTCGACATTTTCTGAAACTTTTAAAAAATATCGACAAATTAAAGGCGTAACGAATGTTAAAGTTGATACTTCAAAACCTTACATATACAAGGTGATAATGGATTATAAAGATATTAATGTACTCAATGAAGTTATCAATCTAGATAAAAAAGGGGCTGATAGGCAAGAACTCTATACTTGGAAAAAAGGTCAGTTATCACGTAAAGACTTTGCCTTGAATCTTGACGATATGAAAATGGAAGATGAATCGCAAAAAGAAATGGCGAAATCTATGTTGGAGGGGCTGAAATATACCATTATTTTTAACCTTCCAGGAAAAGTGAAGACTTCAGTCAATAAAGGAGCAAAAATTAGTGATGACAAAAAGACAGTCACTCTGGCATGTAGCTTACTGGATGTACTCGATAAAAATGTCAGTTTAGGCAATGAAGTCAGTTACAAAAATTAATATTTTTTAAAACGCAAAACATCCGCACTTGTAAAACGAGTTGCGGATTTTTTTTTGTTTTAAAAAATCCAAAATCCTATTTTAGCGAAAATTCGTTTATTTGTACTACATTTATCGGTCTTTACCCCCTCAGTATTTCTTCAATTTTTGAGTATTTATAGAACTTTATAAAATATCAATACGAACTCAAAATTCGAAACGCGACACTGAAAACTCGTAATACAACGCTGTACAAACAAACATTTTTTTCATTTTTTGGGGAAAAGACTTAAATAGAACAATATGAAAATCACTAAATTATTTTTGTCGCTCTTGACCACCATTGCCTTCACGTGGTTACTCAATACGCCACAAAATATCAAAGGCGCACCAGTGCCTGCAATAGGCAGTTTATTCAGCCCTTTTCAAGGTTTTTGGCACAATGCCCAGCCTCTGAATGAACTTCCAGGCAATCAAATGGCTCAAGGTTTAAAAAACAATGTAAAAGTTGTTTATGATGACCGCCTCGTCCCGCATGTTTTCGCTGAAAATATAGAAGACGCGTTTTTTGTACAGGGCTACCTCCATGCATACAATCGCCTATGGGAAATGGATTTTATTACGCGTGCTGCAGGCGGGCGACTGTCTGAACTTTTAGGCGATAGACTTATTCGACCAGGTTTGTCAACCGTAGATATTGACAAATTGCAACGAAGGCGTGGGATTACAATGGGTGCTGAAAAAACAGTGCAAGAATGGCAAGCCGAACCCGAAACGTGGGCTTTTATCAATGCTTACTGCATGGGTGCTAATGCTTTCATCGGCAACTTAAATTCACGTGACTACCCCATTGAATATAAAATATTAGGCGCAAAGCCCGAATTATGGACACCTATGCGCATGTCTTTACTGGCTGCGTATATGGCAATGGATTTGGCACTCGGTGAAAACGATATTCAAGCAACTAATGCAAAAGCCTTGTTTGGGAGCGATTTTGACTTTATTTATCCTGAAACCTTTCCCGAACAACAACCAGTTGTGCCATCTGGTACGCCTTTTAATTCACCAATAGCTGTTCAGGGTGCTATGTCAGCTGCATCTGATAGCAAAATCGACCCCCTCAGTATGATTGACTTCCCAAGTCTGCACGATGACTTGCAACCCGACGAAGGCAATGGCTCTAATAATTGGGTTGTGAGTCCTTCAAAAACAAAAAATAAAAACCCAATCCTTTGCGGCGACCCACATTTATCTCTCAAATTGCCTTCGATTTGGTACGAAATGCAAATTTCAACGCCTGGTATGAATGCATATGGCGTTACGCTCCCTGGTTTACCAGCTATCATTATTGGTTTCAATGACGATATTGCTTGGACGCAAACCAATGTAGGGCATGATGTAGCCGATTGGTATGCCATGAAATGGACAAATGCTACACGGACGGAATACATGTATGACGGTGCAACGAAAAAAGTAGATTTACGTGTTGAAGAAATCACAGTTAAAGGTGTCGGAGTTATAAAAGATACGGTAAAATATTCAGTTTGGGGTCCTATTGTTTATGACAGTGACACGATGCCCGCCGCAAATATGGCTTTCCACTGGTTAGCGAATGATGTTTTGAAATCGAGCATAAAATCATTTGTCATGCTCAACAAAGCTAAAAACTATGATGAATATTCAAAAGCTTTGGAAGGCTATAATGTACCTGCCCAAAACTTCGCTTTTGCTTGCAAAAACGGCGATATAGCCCTTAGGTTGGGTGGTGTTTTTCCTATAAAATCGAAACAACAAGGACGTTTTGTACAAGATGGTTCAAGTTCTGCGAATGCTTGGAAAGGGTTTATTCCTAAGGATATGAACCCATATTATAAAAATCCGACGCGGGGTTTCGTTTCTTCTGCCAACCAAAAATCAACAGACGAAAAATATCCATATTACTACGATTCCGAAAATTTTGAAGCCTATCGAGGGCGCATTGTCAATAATATGTTGTCAAAAATGAATGACATTACAGTTGACTCGATGAAAAAAATGCAAAGTAGCAATTTCAGCCTAATGGCTCAAGAAGCGTTGCCAATTATGATTAACTTGTTGGATACCAATGTTTTAACAGCTGAAATGAAGCCGCTGTTGTCAGCACTAAAAAACTGGGATTATAACTACGATGCAGATAAAGTGGCACCCATTTATTTTGAAGAATGGTTCAAGGCTTTTTACAGCAATGTTTGGGATGAAATTTTGACGAGACCAGAAAAAGACCGCATTTTGAAACCGACAACGTGGCGAACCATCGCTATACTGAGGGGTGATGTGAACAACAAATTTTTTGATATTCAAGCGACAAAAGATAAAAAAGAGACTGCAAGATATTTGTTAAATGAAAGTTTCAAGACAATGGCTGTAGAAATAGTCAAAGTACAAGCAGAGATGAAATCGAAATTTCCGATGAATCCCACGTTAAATTGGGCACATTATAAAGATACTGAAATACCACATATTGCGAATATGCCTGGCATGGGACGTACACACATTCAAAATGGGGGTTATGCAAAAGCCATAAATGCCGTTAAAAAAAATCACGGACCTTCTTGGCGTATGATTGTCGAATTAGCACCCGACCGACCTCACGCATATGTTGTCTACCCAGGAGGTCAATCAGGAAATTCAGGTAGTAAATATTATGATCAATTTGTAGATACTTGGGCAAAAGGAGCTTATTACGAAGCTGTTTTTATGCGAAATGCTGATGAAAAACACGCTAATTTAATAGCTATTCAAGAGTTTTATAAAGCGCAATAGAAGGAAAATTAACATTTAATCAATAATAAATTTTTATAAAATGGCAGATAAAAGTAAAAGCAGATTGTCGTTTGATGAAATTCAAAATCAAATGGGTAATCTTAAAAATTTAGACAATGAATTTGGCTATACTGAAGAAAATATCTCAAACGTTGATGCTCAAGTGGCAACGCCCAAAAAGGAAGGTAAAACCATAAAAGAGCAAGCTATGTCGTCATTAAAAGGCGCTGCCTCCATCGCTCTCCTTGGTATTTTAGCACAAATGCTGTTTCCTTGGTGGACAATCGCTGTTGTTGGTTTTTGGGTGGGATTTTGGGTGGCTGATACACCTGCAAAGAGTTTTGCTTATGGCTTTTTATCTATGTTTCTTGTTTGGAGCATTTTTGCTGGATATCAAAGTGTTAATAATAGTGGTTTAATGTCGACAAGCATTTCAGGCTTGTTGGGTGGTCAACTGAATAGTATACAATTGATTTTTGCCACAGGCTCAATTGGCGGTTTCGTCACAGGTTTGGCAACAATGTCAGGGGCTTTGTTGCAGCAGTTTTTTAAAAAAGAGGTTTAAACAAGATACTTATTAAGAAATATTTATTTTTGTATCGTCGTTCAACCTACTTCATAGGGCTTTTAGTCAAATAAAGTGAAATAAGTATTTAGGAGTATTTTCTACGGAAACTCACAGAACGCTTAATCTATGTTTTAGATTATCCATTTTCCGCTATCCATTATCCGTTAAGTATAATATACCCATAACCATTTACCCGCCCTCTTCTGCCTTTGCGGTTGCGACGGCGGTATGCTCAATAATTTTGATTTGAGACATTAAATCGCGATTAACAGCTATGGCGGCATTCAATTCAAAACCCACAATAAGGATGACAGCGTTGAGTTGTAACCATAAAAGTAGGATGATACCTGCAACAAAAGAGCCATACACCTTGTCATATTGACCAAAGTTGTCTACATAGAATGAGAACAGAATGCTCGAAGACAAAGACAAAAACGTAGCTGTGAGCGCGCCTGGAGAGAAAAAAGGCAACTTCTTTTTGAGCGTGATGCCAAACCGATAAATGATGGCAATCCCTACGTAAATGGCTGCTATGACAGCCAACCATTTTAAAAAAATAAAAAATAGAACGCCTAAGGTATTGAATTTCAGCAATTTAAATAGCCATGAAAAGATTTGATTGCCTAATATAACTAATAGCGTGCTGACAATGAGCAAACCCCCAAGCATAAAAGTCATGCCTATGGCGCGAATACGTTTTTGAAGGGGTGGTATGCGTTCAAAGATGATATAATTTCTTTCGAAACTGCGCATCAATGCCATCAAGCCATTGCTGGCAAAATAAATGGAAAGTACGAAACCGATACTAAAATAATCTGTCCGTTTCTTTTTCAAAAAAGAACTGATGAGTTTGTAGAAGCTGTCGCCTGTTTCATTGGGCATCACATTGACAATGGTATCGTGGATTTGTTTTAATATATCACTTTGTTTTATCGGTAAAGCACTGATAGCAAAAGGTATAAGTGCAAAAAGGACGAGAAACGCGGGAAATAATGACATAAAGAAACTAAACGCAATGGCATTCGCTCGCATCATTGTACCAGGGTTGAGAAATACTTCGGCGTACAAAAAATGGACAACGGCATAGAGTGAAACACCTTGAAATCCTTTGAAAGTCTTGTTTTTTGTCCATGTTACAATATAAACATAGAGAGGATGAGTTTTAATATATACTGTAGCTTGTTCTAACATATCAAATTGCGTGATTTTCATTACAAAAGTATTCTATAAAAATTAAGTTTTGCTTTAAATACGCTTAAAACAAACAGCTTTGTTTACGTTAAAGTGTTAATAAGTTTTTCAATGATTTTTAAACTGTTAAAAATTCAAGTTTATACCCTAAAATGCCTTATTTTGTCGAAGGCTTACTGAGGGGGTGAACAAAAATGGTCTAGGCTTTTGTTAAGATGTTTAGAATGTTTATTTTTGGACAAAAATTTAGCTAAAAAATATAGGATTACACTTATGAAGAATTTTTTCGGAGAGAATTTGGGTTTAGATGAAAAAAGCGTTGAGTTTATTGCAAATGCCATTGAAAAAGCGAACTTGCCAGGATTTGACTATCTTGAATTTAGAATGGCTGTTGATAATCTAAAAAAAATGAACTTGGATGAAATAACAGCTATTCGTTCCGCTTTTGCAACCATGACAACGATGGGTTTGACGAAAGACAAAATTATTGAAACGGCTGTACATTACAAAAATGTACTCATCAAAGAAAGAGAACATTTTGACGAAGCTTCACAAAAACAACAAAACTTGAAAATCGGTCAAAATCTGCAACAAGTAGAAGAAATGAAAAGAAAAATTGCAGATAATGAGCTCAAAATCAAGCAGTTGCAAGAAGAAACCGAAGTGTCGCGAACAAAAATACGCGAACTCGACTACGAGCGCGACAATGCCTCTGCTAGAATAGAAGATGCGAAAACTAAATACCTTTTTACGCATCAAAGCATTTTGAATTTGATGGAAAAAGACATTGAAAATATGCGTCAGTACCTTTAAATGAATTATGAATATTATCATTCATAATTCATCAGTTATCACTCATATTAAAAACTTAAAAACTAACACTTATAAAATGGCTAATATCACTCCTGTTTCTACACCGACCCCACAATTCAAGCCTAAATCTTTTTGGCAAAAACCAGAAGGCGTTACGGGTCTCATTTTTATGTCGGGTATCATTCTCGGTGTCGGTTATTTGTTGTATCAAGCGCTGCCTTATTTGATTACACTCACGTCAAATTTGTTATATTTATCGTTGATGCTTGTGGCTTTGGCAGCAGTAATTTATATGGTACTCGACCCACGTATGCGTAACCTTGTTTGGTACGGTTACAAAAGTATTATGCGGGGCATCACGGGTATGTTCGTGACGATTGACCCAATCGGTATTCTGAAAAGTTATGTCGAAAGTCTTGAAGGGAACTTGGGCAAAATGAGCAAACAAATCTCTGCACTCAAAGGACAAAAGCAAAAGTTGACGCAACTCATGACGCAAAATGCGCAAGAGATTACATCAAATATGCGTCTCGCCGACCAAGCTAAAAAGCAAGGGCTGGAATCACAAATTGTGCTTTTTACACGCAAAGCAGCTCGGATGCAAGAAAGCAATGAGAAATACGATGTTTTGGCTAAAAAAATCGAGGTCTTAGAGCGTATTTTGAGCAAAATGTACGACAATTCTCAGGTGTTGCTTGAAGATACCCGAGACCAAGTAAAGGTGAAAGAACAAGAACGGGCTATCATCCGCACAAGTCACTCGGCAATGTCTTCCGCTATGAATGTCCTGACGGGCGATCCTGACAAGCGCGCGATGTTCGAAATGGCGATGGAAAACATCAATAACGATGTGGCGTCAAAAGTTGGCGAAATGGAGCGTTTCATGGATATGTCTTCGAATATTATGAACTCGATTGACCTTCAAAATGGTGTGTTTGAAGAAGAAGGTATGAAAATGCTTGAAGAATGGGAAAATCAAAGCACATTGATGTTACTTGACCCTAAAAAAAGCGATTCGTTGCAACTCAAAGATGCACCGATAGCGGACAAACAAAACGCATCAAGTAGCAATAGTAAGGGCAGTGATTATGATAGCTTGTTTAAATAAATATTGTCGCAATAGTTTATAGTATTAAAAAAAGTACAGAAATCATCCATTATCAAAAAATTACTGAGGGGGTACTTATGGCATCCATTTATCAATAATTAGAAAAAAATATCTGTTCTAAAATCCATTGTATTTACCATGTGCAATGGATTTTTTTTATATTTACCAGATATTTACCAAATTTAACCCCGTTACTTACTATAGAAACTAAATTTTCTTACCTTTTATTAAAAACAAAAACATGAATCCACTATTGTACACGCTTCTTGTTGGCGCATTGGCTGGCTGGCTGGCTGGTTTTCTCGTTAAAGGCGGCGGTTTCGGTATTATTGGTAACATCGTCATCGGTATTTTAGGTGCATTTATCGGTACCTGGTTGTTGGGCGCATTGGGCGTTTCATTTGGGAAAACCATGTTAGGTCAAATTTTAACAGCGGCAGTGGGAGGTGCAGCGTTGCTACTCGTTGTTGGCTTAGTTCGTAGGTCGGACTAAAACGGAGGGGAAGTTTATAGGGTGATGAATAATCACCCTATAAATTTTGTTAGAAACTCAACCGAAACGGTGAAACGTTTTTGTATTCACTTAAAATTTATTTCAATGATTCAGCGTACCCTTATGTTATTGTTGTTTCCTACCTTTTTGGGATTTTCAACTACGTCTATTCAAGCTCAAATTTCTGTTGTCAACCTGCGTGGTATCAATACCGCCTTTCAAGAGTATGCGCCTACTTTTTATCAAAATGGCTTAATTTTCATCGCTTCAAATCCAGCTGTCAATAAAGATAAAAAAGAAGATGCTCAAATAGGCAAGTCAACAACTTCCATTTTTTATGCAAAACGTGGAAAGGATGGCAGTTTGCAACGACCCATCCTTTTTTCTGATGAGTTGACCACACGGTTCTACGATGGACCGCTTTCTTTTAATGCCTCCGGCGATGTTGTGTATTTTACGCGAACCAATGTTAGAAAAGGGAAACTAAAAGTCGGACGCGATGGAAAAATTAAGTTGAAAATATACACGGCAAAACTCAATTCGTCAAAAGGTATTTGGGAAAATATAGAAGAACTACCTTTCAATAGCAATGATTTCGATTGTATGCACCCCTCAGTATCAGCCGATGGACAACGCCTTTTTTTCGCTTCTAACCGTCCTGGTGGAAAAGGCGGTTTGGACTTGTATGTTTCTTATTTGCAAAAAGGCAAATGGGGTAGCCCTGTTAATCTTGGAGATACGATAAACACTGCTAAAAATGAGATTTTCCCATTCATTCACCCCGACAATACACTGTATTTTGCCTCGAATGGACGAAAAGCAGTAGGAGGTATCGACGTTTTTTGGACAGTAAAAACACAAGATGGGTGGTTTACACCGAACGCTATGCCTGAACCCATTAACAGCCCAAGTGATGATTTTGGTATCATCGTCACCGAGAATAAAAAAAGCGGTTTTTTCTCATCAAATAGAGCCAGTGGGGAAGGTGATGACGATATTTTTAGCTTTATGGATGATAGAAAACCCATCATCGTTAATAGTAAAGGGTCGCGTTTTATAAATGATACCATCCCTCAACCTTTTGAAGCGGTGCGAACAAATGTTTGGAAAGAAGAGAAACACGGCAACGATAACAATTTTGAAGAACCAAAATATGAAACGGTGCAAACCTTACCCGTCACTTTTCCTTATAATTTTGAAATGCGAAATATCTACTATGGCGAAGGGGATGCTGAAGTGAATGAGGAAGCAAAACTTGAATTGGCTTCGCTGCTAAAAATGATGTTGAAAGACCCGAAACTTGAAATTGAAATAGCATCTCATACAGATTCAAAGGGGAAAGCAACCTTTAATATGTCTTTAAGTCAACTTCGAGCCGATAATATCAAAACGTATTTTATTGCAAATCGCGTTGCACCCGACCGAATCCGTGCATTTGGCTATGGTGAAACGATGATTCGCAATCGTTGCAAACGGGGGGTTGATTGTACCGATGAGGAACATGCTCAAAATCAAAGAACAATCATTAAAATTGTGCAAGGTTTAGACCCCTGGACAATCGTTGAAACTGAAAAACCAAAGAAACCAGTCCCGCAGCCTGCAAAAGTTAATCATACTGTCCAAATGGACACAAATACTGAGGGGGCAAATTTGATTGCACGAAATGCCTATCCAAAGGAGGATGTTACATCAGCGACACCCGCGGCAAAAAAAAGATATTATGTCATTATTGGTACTTATGCCAAGCCTGAAAATGCCCAAAAGCAACAAAAAAAGGCGACTGAAGCGGGATTTATGGAAACTAAAGTTGTTCAATATCAAGACAATCAACTGTATGGTGTCAGTGTTAGCTTGATGAATGATAGAAATGAAGCGCGAAAATTGGCAGAATATATCAACAGCCAAAAAATATTTCAAGCATTCGTGAAAGAGATAAAATAATTAACCAAACTCCTCTTGTCGCATAATATTCAAATTACCTTCATGAAAGCGGTGCATGATGCGTGGAAATTGAAAACGTTTTTCAGCAATGTAACTGTCAAAATCAAAATATTTACCTGCTCGGATGCTGCCGCGTACATTGCCGAGGTATTCTAAAGCTTCTTCTTTTCGTCTCAAAATTTCTGATTGTTCTGTTGTTGGATTGCCATGCCCACTTATAAACAGTTGAATATCAAATTTTTGTAAAATAGATTCAATTTTATTCAAGGTGTCTTGATACGCCCAACTGCTGTGATAGATGTAAGGAAATTCGACATCACAGAGATAATCACCTGCAATAAAAACATTGTTGACAATGGTAAAAATGCCGTCTGGATTATGCCCTGTCGCATGGAAAAAAGTCAATTCTGTTTCTCCAATTTTTAAAACTTGTTCTTCCTCTTCAACGACATAGGTTACTGAGGGGTATGCAATTTCGTACGGGCGTTTGATGTAATATTCATCGTCGAACTGTTTGATTTGTTCTAAAATAGCCACTTGACCTAAGTTTTCGACAAATGCACGAGATGCGATGACACCTGCTGCGATGTCTGTAAAAGCATGATAACCAATGATATGGTCATAATCGGAATGTGTAAACAATAGCCAAACAGGCTTTTGCGTCTTTTTTACCAACCCCTCAGTATGATGCCGAATTTGGGCGATTTCAATCGGTAACCAATTGGGGTCAATGACTAAAATCATATCATTGGTCTCAATAACCGTTGAGTTGGTTTGGAATAAAGCACTTTGAAGAACGCGTACGTTGTTGTCTTGATAAATGACTTTCATTTTTTTTGTTATTAATCACATAGATACATAGGAGTTTTCACATAGAAAACATAGTTTTTGATAAAAAAGCTATAAAACTATGTTTCCTATGTGAAAACTCCTATGTTCCTATGTGTGGTAAGAAAACATTATTCTTTCGCTAAGTTGACAGCATTAACATATTAAGTGTGTGGTGTTTAGTAATCGAGTATTTGAAGTCAAGTTTGTCGCATTTGAAATCAAGTTTGTCGCATTTGAAGTCAAGTTTGTCGCATTTGAAGTCAAGTTTGTCACATTTGAAGTCAAGTTTGTCGCATTTGAAATCAAGTTTGTTTCATTTGAAATCAAGTTTGTCTCATTTGAAGTCAAGTTTGTCTCATTTGAAGCCTCGTTTGTCTCATTTGAAGCCTCGTTTGCCCTCGATTGAAACTAACTTTATGCAGAAATTTTTTCTGGCTGCACTAACTTAGTTGCTCTACAATGCTTCATCTATCATTTTGAAACCCTTACCAAAAAATCATTATTATTCAAAACTCATTTCATACAAAATACCTGCTTTCATAGATTGCCCCGATGCAACCAATTTATCAGCATTCAAAAGTGGTGTCAATATCCAGTTCATCAAAACCAAACTGACAGCGAGCATTTCTACTTTTTCTTGCGGTACATCAGGCATGGTATAGAGTTCTTTATCAGATAGAAAAGTCAATTGCTCATAAAATATTGAAAACTGCTGTTTTGGAAAATCGTAGTACAAAGGCATCTCAAAAGACCCCCTTGCCGCTGGTATCGGGGTTTCGTTTTTCAACAGTATTTTGACTAAAAAATCTAAAGCGCCACATGAAATGACAGGATATTTAGGATTGAATTCAGCAATCATTTCGCATAATTCAGTGCAAGTATCGGTTAAAAATTGCTCAATTTCCTTGATTTCTGTATCTAAAATGATGTCGCTGATATGAAAACGTTGTTTCAAAATAGTTACACCTATATTATAGCTTTTCGCCCAAAACACCGTTGTCTCGTTAGCGATGATAAATTCAACAGAACCACCGCCTACATCCACCATCAAAACAGGCGTTTTACTGAGGGGTACACCGAGAGTCATGCCTTTATGAATCAATGCCGCTTCGCGCTCGCCTGTAATTAATTCGATAGCGATACCCGTTTCTTTGTGGACGGCATTCATGAAATCTTGACCATTGTCCGCTAATCGCAAAGCGGCTGTACCAAATGCGCGAACATGTTGAATATGAAAAATTTTTAAGGTTTTAGAAAAAATTTTCATAGCTTCTAAACCACGTACAAAAGGGGCTACCCCAATATGATGAATGCCCTCAGAAGCCAATTTAAGTTCCGATGTTTGACGATGAATGATGTCGAAATGACCCTTTTGAATGCTTTCTGCGATGTAAAGTCGAAAGCCATTTGTACCTAAATCAATAACCGCAAATTTCATAAATGATGTATTAACTTATTTGAAAGAACAAAGGAACGAATAGTTTTGAACAATAAATCATTCCGCTATTCCCCTTTTTTTTCGACAAACCACCAAAGGAAATGCTGTTAAATACCCATAAAGGTCTATAAATGCCTGTTTTTTTTAGTATTTTTGTATTTCATAAGTTTTTTCGAGTATTTACACTTTAACTTAAATATTATGCGACGCACACAATTCCTACTGTTACAATGCCTTAATTGTTCGTTGTCCTCTTATTTCTTTTATACTTGTTTTTAAGTCAAAGCCCAACCCCAAGGAACCTGCTTCTCATCTCAGCAAAAAGCCAATTGTAAAAATTTAGAAAATAAGACAATATAAAATTTTGGTTTTCAAAGTTTTATGAATCTTTATTTTTCAATGTTGAAAATATAAAATTTTTCACTTCTAAAAGCTATCCAAATTTTGTTAGCTTTGCTTGTATAATTCAGTTTTATTTAATTTATAAATCAATCTAAGTATGAAAATTTTTTTTATGAAAGCCCTCGTGGTAGCTCTTTTGCTTGTCGGTTTTTTTACTTTAGGAAATGCTCAAAGGGTTTTATGGCCCATCGCTACCGATAGTGCAACGATTAGAGCAAGCCAGTTTGCCGATACAACTCAAATTTTTTGGTCACGTCCAGGTAGTTTAACACCTCCAGCTGGTTTCAAAGGTTGGGTGACAAAAGGTATTTCATCTGCGGATCCTGCTAAAAAAGATAGTGCTCGTTGGGTGTGGAGTCGCAGTGCTTCGGCAGCGGGAGGGGTATATTTTGGAACACGTCGACCAATAGGTTCACCGTCAAGAGCAAATGGTGCAGCCGTCTTTAATTCTGATTTTTTGGATACAAGAGGTCTTACTGATGCATCGGGTAATGGTCTCTTTGGTACAGGGCCATCTCCTGCGTCGCACAAAGGTGAATTGATTTCGCCTGTTATAGATGCATCTGGTGTTAAGGATATTGTCATTCAATTTAATCAATATTATCGTCAATTTCAAAGTGCGACTTATGTTCAGTATAGTGTGGATAGCGGTGTTACTTGGTCATCTAACTTCAACTTAAACACAGCAATTACAGCTAATAATGAAACGCCCAACCCTGTTATTGCAACCAATACAGACTCAACATTGATGCGTGTTATTTTGTATGGTAGTGTGGGTACTAATAAATTTATGGTAAAGTTTGTTTTTGACGGTGATTTCTATTTTTGGTGCGTTGACGATGTAAAAGTGCTTGATTTCAAGTATTACGATTTGAAAATGAGCAACTTTTATGCTATACCACCAAGCCTTTACACACCTAAAGAACAGACTGAACCGATAAGATTCCTTGCAGACGTAACCAATTCAGGTGTAGTGGCAATGAATAATGTCAAGTTAATTGTAAAGATTTGGCGGGCATCTGACCTTGCATTAATGCACGCAGACACGACGAAAGATTATCCTGTCAGTTTCAAAACGGATACGACCTATGAAAACCGTATTCTACCAAAAACATTTAATATGAGTGCGCTCAATCCTGGGATTTATTTTGGTAGTTATCGTGTGGCAGGTGATAGTTCTGCTTTGGATATTACACCTGGGAACGATACCGTTCGATTTAATTTTGTCGTTTCTGACAATACTCCTGCTTTATCAGTAGTGGTGGCAGGAGTAGGACAAAGTAATTTTACAAAAGAGAATGGTTCAGTTGTTACAAATCGGGTAGGCGATGGTTATTGGACGGCAACAGAGCCAAAATCATGGCGTATTGGAAACTTTTATCGTTTCAACAATGCCAAAAACAAGTCTGTTACTACTCTCATAGCTCGTTTAAATGCGAAAGCCGCTGCAGGAAGGTCTTTAGGAGCAACCATGTATGAATGGAAAGATGCGAATAATGATGACGTTATTCAAGCCACAGAGCGGACATTGGTTGCCGTCGCAGATACGACTGTACCCGCTGCTCAAGCCGATGCTGGTGCATGGTTCATATTTAATTTGAAAGATTTAACTACGAACGGTATATTCAGACCAAAAGATTCAACAAACTATATCGCTATGGTTGAGTTTGATGCACCTGCTCCTGCAACGCCACCTACGTATTTGTTGGCGGGTTTTTCTCAAGGCTTATACCCTTATTCAGCAATGAGATTCGTTACAGATTCATTTATGCGGAAGCCTCGTTACACTATGATTATGGGTAAAACCACAGACTCTGACTGGTCAACTGGGGGTTTCTCGGATGACACATATACACCTGTGGTTCGACTGAATGTTGTCCCAACGACGGTCAATACAAAGGATGTGCTTTCAGAAGACAATAAATTAGAGATTTCGCCTAACCCTGTAAGTGGCAATTTTGCCACGCTTCAGTTTGATTTGGTTAAGCCTTATGACGTTGCGTTACGTGTCTTTTCAATAGAGGGACGATTTATGGCAGAACAAGTCATAGAACAACTTAATAAACAGAGTGTCAAACTAGACGTTTCTGAATATCCATCGGGTACTTATTTTGTTCAGATTCTGACGAGTGATGGTGTGCTGACTAAAAAGTTTGTTGTAAGTAAATAATATTCTTTAAGTAAATTTATTCTTTGAATAAAAAAACCCGCGAGGCTTACGAGTCTCGCGGGTTTGTTGTTTTCAAGCCATTTTTTAAGAAAAATACTGAGGGGGGGCTAAAACCTAATTTTAAACGTGTTTTTGTATCTTTGTCAAAAATACAATCATGCAAGCAGCCAAGCGATATTTCAATACATCGGGTCCAAACATACGTGCAGAACACTACACGCTTGAACGTGAGACATTGATAGCCAAAGGTTTAGATTTTGTGCATAAACAACGTTATTTTACGATATGGGCACCGCGTCAAACAGGGAAAAGTACCCTGTTTCGCTTTTTAGCAGAGCGATTGAGAGTCGAAGGCTACAATGTCTGCCAAATAAATACAGAGCACATGATACGCGCCACAATGCCTGATTTTCTGCAATATATTGGTTGGCAAATGACGGAACAATGGGGTATTGACTTCACAAACCTTTCTTTATCAGGCATTTTCTCTAAAATTGACACCTTGATGGAAGGCAAAATGGTTTTAATCATAGATGAGATAGAAGGTGTCAATACTGAATATTTTAATCAATTTCTACATTCCATTCGCAACGCCTACCATTCCCGCGAACGTCATGCTTTAAAATCTGTCATTTTCGTTGGCGTGAGTAATATCACAGGTGTCGTTCAAGACAATGCCAGCCCATTCAATATTTCAGATAGTTTGCAAATT
>JAYTUQ010000176.1:0-1814 GCA_043744455.1 Saprospiraceae bacterium
TCAAGAAGGTCAACTTATCGGTTTTTTTACAACCATAACGAACGGCGAAGTTTTAGAAGCGCATTTTTTAGGTTATGATATGGCTCAAAATGCCACACACCAACTTTATCTCAATATGCTTTTTGACATCATCAAAACAGCGATTAAACAAAAAGCCAAACGCATCGTTTTTGCACGCACAGCTCATGAAATTAAAAGTTCTGTCGGTGCCGTGGCGGAGGAAATGTCCCTGTTTTTGAAACACGAAAACCACTTGTTTAATTGGCTTTTGCCATTCGCATTGCCGATTTTAAGTCCACGTGAGCAATGGACACCGCGGCAACCATTTAAGTGATTAAACATTAGAAGTCAACGCATTATCTAAATTAACTTTCCGATATACTTCTTCAATGTTCAAACTAAAAGGTGTGACGTTGAGCGTTAATGTGCCTTCAAAAATAACTTCACCAAATTGCCAACGGTCGGCGTCGTCTCTGTAAAATTGTTCAATACAACATCTTTCAGAACTGATTAAAATATATTCTTTTAAACTCTGAATATTGCGATAAGACCTAAACTTGTCGCCTCTATCAAATGACTCCGTTGATGCCGATAAAACTTCAATTAAAATTTGTGGATTGGCAACGATGTCTTTAAAATCATCGGCGTAAATAGGGTTTCCATTTACTATGACAACATCAGGATAAAAGTAATTTTTAAACGTTAAGAAACTAACCACCTTAGTTTCCGAAGTTGTTACATCATGTTCGGTTTCATTTTGCCGAATTTGAGATTCAAGAATATAAGCGCAGTTGTGTATTATTTTGTTGTGAGCGTGTGTTCCACCTGCCATTTCGATAAGTTTTCCGTTAAAAAATTCATGTTTACCACCTTCTTCGCGCAACGTAGCACGTTCGCGAGCAAGGTATTCTTCGGCTGTCATTGCCTTTTTTCCTTCAAGAATTTCGACCATCTGATTGTTATTTTTTGTAAAAATAAAAACTTAATTCTAAAACCACAAGTTTTAAAATTACATCGGCATAATCATCGTAAACTCTTTTATCGACATTCGTTTCAATTTTCCATTGACTTTTATGCCCAAACTGCCTTCTCCACTGATGCTTGGTTTTGCAACAGTCATTTCTTTTTCTTTTTCAACATGAAGAAATACAGTTTCTCCTTTTTTGAATTTCTTTTTCAAAGAACCGTCTTCAAATTTAGGCTTCAATATGACTTGCCCACCGTCTGCTTTTACCGTTAAATCAGTAATTTCAAGGGTGCAATTACTCATTATCGTTAATGTTACATCGTAATAATCTTTGCCCTCGATGGGTTTATACGCTTCATCATCTGGTATCATGCCGCGATGACCTGTATTGCCTTTTACAGTGTTTGAAATCGTAATAGCCGTTGTTTGTGCGTTACAACTTGTTAGAAAAAGAATAGAGACAAAAAAGAGAATGAATTGAATTTTCATTTTGACAATTAAGTTTTAAAGTGAAAAATAAATAGGGTTTAAACGAAAATAACATCGTTATATGCGCAAACATTGACTAAAATTAAAGATTGCGCAACGGTACTTGAAGTAGTATTTGAAGTATAGATTGAACAATAAGCGTTAGCAACTTTGTAAATGTATCAAAAAATATAGTGATTCTGTCCCATTTTGCGGACAAGGTATAGTAGACGGAAATGGAATAGGTTTTTGCTTTTTTTTGCAAAAAAAAATAAAAAACCTATTCCATTTCCGTCTACTATACCTATACTTTGTCCGCAATCAATTACTTATAAAAATCTAAAAATGCTTTACACCGCGCTCATATTAGGTCTCGTCA
>JAYTUQ010000177.1:0-6925 GCA_043744455.1 Saprospiraceae bacterium
AAAAGATTCACCTTTAATATGACTAATTTTGAACACTTTAGAGCAAGATGTTTTGCGTTCAAAAATTAGTTGCCGCTAAAATTGTCACAGAGCCAAAAACTTTAACACATTAAAGTCATAACAAGGTGCAATTTTAAGACAAAGGGAAAGGTTTAAGTTGTGTTATAAATCAAATGACTAACCTTTAAATCATCAAAAATGAAAAACCTCTACTTCCTTTCCATCTTTTTATTATCAACGACATACCTCCAAGCTCAAAAGCTTGGTTTTGGCTTAAAAGCAGGTATCAGTCAAATTCATTGGGACCAGTCGGGTATTGCCATCGTCAAAAGCACCGCCGTACCGACGTTTAATTATTTAATCAAACCCGAAACAGGCATCGAAATAGGTGGCACAGCCTTCCTAAGATTCAGCGAACGGTTTACTTTGAATCAAGAGTTAAACGCCATCTTTCGCACGTCAAAAGTAGATGATGTGCCGGTTATCGGACGAAAAAGACGGCTCACCAATTTTTATCTTTTCATACCGATTTATGTTTCCTACAATTTCTATAGACCTTTGAGCCTTGATTTTGGCGGTGATTTTGGTTCTCTTATCCAATCAAACGACCATACTTATCAAAATACCATCAGTTCTTTTAGCCTTTGCGGTGTGCTTATGGGTCTGCGCTACAAAATTTCGCCAAAAATGAACATTCAGACGCGCTTCTCACAGGCTTGGGTGAATATCGCGCCTTATATCAATCGCGTGGAGGGCATGGGTGAAGATTTGAACATTCCCAAAAGGATTTCAAAGACTTTCAGCATGGCTCTTAGTTATAATTTTTAACTTTGCACTTGCATAAATCGTCATAGGTCACTGTTTGCGATTCATCATTATCCATTCATCATTCATCATTATCCATTCATCATTATAAAACATGAATCGTTTAACGCAATTATTCAAGGATAAAAAGGAGAATATTCTCAATGTTTACTTCACTGCGGGCTTTCCAAAACGCGATGATACTGAGGGGGTCATTTTGTCGCTCGCCGAAGCTGGGGTTGACCTCATCGAAATTGGGATGCCTTACTCCGACCCTTTGGCAGATGGACCTACGATACAACAAAGCGGCACAAAGGCTTTAGAAAATGGTATGCACCTCAATTTGCTGTTTGAACAAATCAAATCGGTGCGTCAAAAAACGCAAGTGCCTTTGGTTTTGATGGGTTATTTTAATCAAGTCATGCGTTACGGTGAAGACAATTTCTTCAAAAAATGCGTCGAATCGGGCGTAGATGGCTTGATTTTGCCCGATATGCCTTTGCATGTTTACGAAAAAGACTACCAAAAGATGTTGGCAGGTATGAATCTGAAAATGTCCTTCCTCATAACGCCTCAAACGACGACCGAACGCATCCGAAAGATAGATGCATTGACGACGGGCTTTGTCTATATCGTATCGAGTTATGCTATTACGGGCGGCAATTCGGGTATCTCGGACGCGCAAATTGACTATTTCAAGCGCATTGAAAAGATGAAGTTAAAAAACCCACGTTTAATTGGTTTCGGTATTTCCGACAAAACAACGTTTGATATTGCTTGCCAATATGCACAAGGCGCGATTATCGGTTCAGCCTTTATCAGGGCTTTGGAACAGGGTAGTACTGAGGGGGTGTCCGTTGCCGCTACTTCTGCTGATTTTGTGGGTCGTGTTTTGGACAACGTCGAAGTTTAGATTAAGACGGTTGGAGCATTGTTGCATTGTTTTGAAATGTACGATTCATGCCATTGACTTCTTCAAACTAAAAGCATGAGCGTTTAAAAAAAAGTGAAAGCCGTTTAAGAAATGATAGGTTTTAAATTGACAATGTTTAAGAATTACATAAAAACCATTAATTTTGGATTATGAAGACATTAACAATTAATTTACCCGACACATTAGATGTGGATAATAGAGAATTGGCAATGCTCATTGCTTCACGCCTTTACGAGCAAGGTAAATTGTCGCTTGGGCAAGCGGCAGAAGTAGCTGGTCTAACCAAACGGACTTTTGCCGAATTATTAGGTCATTACAATGTTTCTTTGTTCAATTTTCCTGCATCAGACTTATCAAAAGACGTAGCCAATGCCTAAGACGATTATATCGGATACGAGTTGTTTTATCCTTTTAACAAATATAGGCGAACTTGATATTTTACAAAAGGTATATGGCGAAATCATGACAACTATTGATATTGCCTTAGAATTCGGAGAAACACTTCCTGAATGGGTCGAAATTGTATCTGTAAAAGACAAGTATCGACAACAACTTTTAGAAATGCAAATCGACAGAGGTGAATCAAGTGCCATTGCTTTAGCTCTTGAAGTGCCTTATAGTACAGTTATTTTGGATGATTACAAAGCGAGAAAAATTGCAAATCTATTAGGCATAAATTTTACAGGAACAATCGGAGTTATTATCAAAGCTAAATTGACAGGCGTGATACCGTCAATAAAGCCAATTCTTGAAAAAATTAAACAAACCAACTTCCGTCTCTCGGCTGATATTGAACGTCAAGCATTCAAAGAAGCCAAAGAGTAGTGCTTTTTGTTGTTTTCAAAACGTCTCGAAGCCAACCAAACCCGCATAGAAGCCAATCAAACACGCACAGAAGCCAATCTGTAGACCCCACAAGCCTCTTATGAGCTGACCAAAATGGGTAAAATGATGTTTTATGCGGTCATTAATCTTTTGAAAAGGAAAAATAAACAGATGAAAATGTTCGATGGGATAATTGACGTTTAGGAATTTTTTACATTTGAGCATTGATGGATGATAGCCAAGTATCGGATTTTTTTAAAATATCCGATACTTATAAAACGCAAACGTACCCCCTCAGTATGAATACTTTTTTTGAAAAATCAAATACATATTTATTGTATGCTATTTAAACAAATGCTTACTTTTACAACAATTCAAGTACGATGATACAAAATGTACTTAAATATCTTATTTTGGACATTATTATAACGAAAAACTTATCTGTATTTGTCATGCAAACACCATCCTCTAACTTGCGCTACCCTTGGTATGTGGTCTCTGTACTCATATGCGGGGTACATTCTCCGCTTTTTACCTATTTGTCATCAATTTAATTGGCTTAGGCTGTGGACCTCTATTGGTTGGTCTTATAAATGATAAAGTCTTCGGTACACCTCAAACCATCATGTTATCCATGTCTATTTCATTTTTCATCAACGCAAGCCTATCTGCTGTTATATTGTATCGGGGCTTAAAACCTTTTGCATTAACGGCACAGAGTCTTGAAAAAAATAAGGTCGTTTAGTTTATTAAAATGCGGTATTTTGAACCCGCTGCCCGCAGGAATGGTTCTTCACAAATATACGAGCCTCTTATGAGCTGACCAAAATGGGTAAAATCATGTTTCATACCTTTTAAAAACAATGGATGATGAAATATTTATTTTTATTTTTAAACTTAATCGCCTTTAATCTTTCCGCACAAAAAACGGATACTTTTCGTATTGACAGCCTTCCTACTGAGGGGGTACTGTTGGATAAAGGATGGAAATTCCATGCTGGGGATAATCCTGACTTTGCTAAACCCGATTTTGATGATTCGGCATGGACACCTATTGACCCAACAAAGGATATTATGGCATTACCCGAAATATTCAATGCTCAAATAAAATGGTTAAGGCTTGATTTTGAGGTAGAAAACAAACTGCCTAATCCGCTTGGAATCGCTATCAATCAAGCAGGGGCATCTGAAATTTACTTAAATGGGCGTTTAATTCATCAATTTGGTCATTTTGATACGGATTCTACAAAAATAAAAGCTTATGATCCATTGGAGATTCCGATTTACTTTCCTGCCGATTCTGTTGGACAATATCATCTGGCAGTCAGGTATGTCTTGCAGCCTAATATCCGTTATACAAACATTTATTCTTATACAAAGAATCGTTTGTTTAATGCAACAATTCTCAATTTAGTGCCGACACTCAATGTTCAAAGTGATTTTCGCGTCTATTACACAGGCTTAGACATTTTTAAAATCGGTATTTTCTTTATGCTTTTTGTCCTGCACTTGGCTTTCTATTTTTATCAAAGAAGCAATAAAACGCATCTCCTATTAGCAATGTGTTTTTTGACATTTGCGCTTAACTTTGTTTTTAAAATTATTGGACAAAGCCAATTCTCAGTTGAATACCGTTATTTTAATATGAATCTTGCCATCTGGGTCAATGGTTTCGGGTCAATATGTATGTATAATGCTTTTTATCGAATGGCAAAAGTGCGTTTAGATATTTATTACTCTATTTTAATTGTTCTTCAACTTGTTGCCATGTTCGTACCCAGTTTTACTTATGGTTTCCCTTGGGAGGCTGTTTTAATCTTAACTGTATATATTTTTAGCTTTTTTGTTATGTTTCGGCTGACCAGAATGGGTTTAAAAAAAGGTATTAAAGGCTTTTTGATATTGGGTGTTGCCATTATGCTTACTATGTTGGGTTTAATATGCTTAATATTAGCTGTACTCGTTTTGAACTACTCAATTTCACCTATTGGTGAACAAGTTTTGAAATACGGTATTTCACCTTATTTGCTCGCTGTGGTTGTTAATTTAGGACTTATTGCCGTACCCGTCGGTTTATCGCTTTTTATGGGTATTGAAGGCAATGAAACAAATAAAGCATTGAGTAAACAATTGGTTAAAAATGACCAATTAAAAAACGAAGCGATTGAACACGAACAAGAAAAACAACAGATACTCGCGACTCTAAACGAAACGCTTGAAAAACAAGTACACGAGCGTACTGCTGAATTAGAACATAATAACCAAATTCTCAAATCAACCCAAACCCAACTCATCGAAAAAGAAAAAATGGCTTCGCTCGGTGCTTTGCGTTTGCAAGAGTTGGATGCAGTGAAAACACGACTTTATACGAATATCACGCATGAGTTTCGCACACCTTTGACGGTCATTCTCGGTATGGCGCATCAGATAATGGATAAACCCAAAGAATATTTGACGGATGGTTTGAAAATGATTGTTCGCAATGGACAAAGTCTGCTTAATCTGGTCAATCAAATGCTGGATTTGAGCAAATTGGAAGCGGGAAAATTGTCGCTTCATTATCAACAAGGCGATGTGGTGAATTATGTGCGCTACATAACGGAAAGTTTTCACTCTTTGGGAGAGAAAAAAGACGTGCGGCTTCTTTTTCTGACGGAGTTAGAGCATTTAATCATGGATTATGAAGAAATGCGCTTGCAGCAAATCGTTTCCAATTTGTTGTCGAATGCCATTAAATTCACGCCGAAAGGTGGTTATATATATGTGTCGGTCAGCACAAAAAACAATGCGCTTGTTCTTAAAATAAAAGATACGGGCATTGGTATTTCTGAAACAGATTTGCCCTTCATTTTTGACCGCTTCTATCAAGTGGACGAAGCGCATACACATGAAGGCACAGGTATTGGTTTAGCATTGACGCATGAATTGGTCAAATTGCTGGAAGGTACTATTTCTGTCAAAAGTGAATTTGGTAAAGGAACGGAATTTGAAGTGACTTTGCCGATACGAAACGTATCAGAGATACAAAAAGAGGCGCAAAAAGAGATACAACAGCCTATTTCTATTGATAAAAGCTCTAATTCTATTGAAGAACAAAACATTACCATTGACCATAAAGATTCTTTTAAAGAAAAACCGCTGGTTTTAATTGCCGATGACAATGCTGATGTGCGGGCTTATATCGCCTCCTGTTTGGCAACCGATTATCGTTTGATTATTGCCAAAGATGGGCAGGAATGTGAAAATATGGCTTTTGATACCACGCCCGACCTCATCGTTTTGGATGTGATGATGCCTTTTAAAAGTGGTTTTGAGGTCTGTAAAACATTGAAACAAGATGAACGCAGCAGCCATATTCCCATCATTATGCTCACAGCCAAAGCCGATATGGAAAGTAAGTTGAACGGATTGGAACGCGGTGCAGACGCTTATTTGATGAAACCCTTTAATAAAGATGAGTTGTTGTTGCGTATCAAAAAACTATTGGAACTGCGGTTGAAACTACAACTGTATTATCGGAATTTCGGATTAGGGATTTCAGATGTCGGCTACAGCGAACCAAAATCCCCCCGAGTGCTCGGGGTCAATCCGACTTTGTCATTCAGTAGAAATACTGAGGGGGGTGACAAGGAATCTAAAATCTTAGCGGCAGAGAAAGAAGCCATTTTGAGCAACAGCTTCGACAACACTTTTGTCCTAAAAGTGAAGACAAGTATTGAAGCCCATTTAACGGATTATGATTTAGATGTTGAAAAACTGGGTCGTATTTTAACCTTGAGTCCTTCACAAGTTAACCGCAAACTATCTGCTTTGACGGGTTTGACAGCCAATAGTTTTATACGGACAGTCCGTTTGATGAAATCTAAAGAAATGCTCCAACAGTCAGGGTACAATATTGCGGCGATTGCTTATGACTGTGGTTTTAATGACCCTGCTTACTTCAGTCGGGTGTTTAAACAAACGTTTGGCGTTACGCCACAAGTGTGGCGAGAAGAAAATCCAGTGGCATAGCGACATAAATTTTTGTTTTTAAACATATAGCCACATAGTTCACATAGTTTTTTAATTAAAAAAGAAAAAAACTATGTGAACTATGTGGCTATATGTTTAAAAACAAAAATTTAGGCTATTATTTTTCTCAAATGCGTGATTATTCCTAATTGTGTCCAATTTATCCAATCCTTTTTTTGTCAAGACCTTCACTTTTGTCCTATCAATGACTTAATGAAGGTCAAATAGAAATATTTTCTTTAAAAACAATTTTTTGTAACTACACAGGTAGAGTGAAATAAAATAAAATATTGGATAAAGAAAAAAGTTATACCTTAGATTGATGACAGAACAAGAAGAAATATCTTTACG
>JAYTUQ010000178.1:0-26026 GCA_043744455.1 Saprospiraceae bacterium
TTGGTTTCGTAGCTCAACTGGATAGAGCATCTGACTACGAATCAGAAGGTTCAAGGTTCGAATCCTTGCGAGACCACATCTCAAAATGAAGGGTTCAAAGCCAAATCGCTTTGAACCTAATTTTTTAAAAATCAGAGTTTTAAATATAAATATCATGTCTAAAGTTTGTGAATTGACAGGAAAACGCCCAATCGTTGGCAACAAAGTATCTCACTCAAATATCAAAACGAAACGTCGTTTTTTGCCTAACTTGCAGAAAAAACGTATTTTCGTTCCTGAACTGAATGATTGGGTTGAAGTAAAACTTTGTACAAAAGCCCTTCGCACCGTTTCAAAACACGGTTTGTTTGAGTATGTCAAAAAATTACAAAAAAAAGGTTCTGACATCGGTTTTGAATTAGATGGCGGAGAAGGCTGTTAAAATTTGTTCGTACATATATATATATGGTGTCTCTTTTTACACCTTAATATTGATGAACAATATTCAATAAAGAATTTTCAATAGAAATAAAATGGCAAAGAAATCAAAAGGTAATCGCATCCAAGTTATTATGGAGTGCACCGAACATAAAGCATCAGGTCAGTCAGGCACATCTCGTTATGTGACGCAAAAAAACCGTAAGAACACGCCTGAGCGTTTAGAACTCAAAAAGTTCAATGCAGTTTTGAAAAAAATGACTGTACACCGCGAAATTAAGTAAGGTCTATAGACTATTCTTGATTGCTTATCGGTATCATCTTTTCAATAAAAAATAATCAATAGAAATAAGTCATGGCAAAGAAAGTATCAAAAAACGCAAGGGTCGCGCAACGTGCTGCAAATGCAGGTTCAGGCAAAGACCATATTCGTGTTATCAAAAGCATCAAAAATCCTGACACAGGTGCTTACACCTTTAAGGAAGCCATCATCCACAAGGACAAAGTGAAAGAATGGTTCGCTACAACAAAATAAATCCTTTTGCAAACAAGGTTTAGTATGCTGTAAGTATAATTTTATACCCCTCAGTATATTTCACCTGTTTCATACCAACATAAATTTTTGAGCATTACATTTGACTTCAAATGTTGCTGAAAGGCTTTTTCTTCAACAGAAGAAAAAGCCTTTTCTTATTTTACACCAATAATTCAATAATCAATATGAGTTTTTTCAACAAATTTTTCAACCGCGAAAAGGAACAAGACCTCGAAAAAGGTTTAGAAAAAACCAAAGAAGGTCTCTTTGGTAAAATTTCACGCGCCATCGCTGGCAAATCGGAAGTTGATGAAGAAGTTTTAGATGAATTAGAGTCTATCCTCATTGCCTCTGATGTCGGTTTGGAAACGACGGTTAAAATTATTGAGCGCATCGAAGCACGCGTCAAACGCGATAAATATGTCAATACAGATGAGTTGAATTTTATTTTAAAAAATGAAATCGTCAACCTATTAGCCGAAAATAATATCGCTGAAGTAGAAGATTTTGACATACCGCTTTTGGTAACGGGTCGCCCTTATGTCTTACTCGTCGTCGGTGTCAATGGCGTTGGTAAAACGACAACAATCGGTAAATTGGCGTATCAATTGACCCAACGCGACTATCGTGTCGTGATAGGTGCAGCTGATACGTTTAGAGCTGCCGCTGTTGACCAATTGAAAATATGGGCAGACCGCGTCGGTTGTGAATTTTATTCAAAAGGCATGAATGCTGATCCTGCCGCCGTAGCCTACGAAACGGTGGCTTATGCCAAAAAGTACAATTGCGATGTGGTTATCATTGACACCGCAGGGCGTTTGCACAACAAAAAAGGTTTGATGGACGAATTGGGCAAAATCAAACGTTCTATTGGTAAAAATCACGACGGTGCACCGCATGATGTCATGCTCGTTTTAGATGCTTCGATGGGTCAAAATGCCATTGAACAAGCAAAACAGTTTACAGAAGTAACGGATGTGTCTTGTTTAGCTTTGACAAAACTTGATGGTACAGCAAAAGGCGGCGTTGCCATAGGTATCAGCGACCAGTTCAAAATTCCGATAAAATATATCGGTGTGGGTGAGGCTATTGACAAGCTGCAAATCTTTAACAAACAAGCGTTTGTGGATTCGATGTTTAAGTAAGAAATGGTATTTAAACTTTCCAAAACTTTTCAACTTTTGGAAAATTTTGTACAAAATACCCCCCTCAGTATTTTTAGTAAAAAATAGAATTTTGATTGATAAAACCGCAATTTCGTAACTTTTTGACGTAAAAAAGGTTTAAATTTGTAGAAAATATCTCATCACATTACTATAAAATTGTCCATCACAATGATTAGAAGTCTCATAAAATTAGCATTTATTGCCATTATTTGTATCGTTGTTTACAACCGTTTTTTCGGTACCGATACAGAAAAAGAACAATCGCAACGCATATTCAAAGGTGTTGGCTCTGTGTTTACAGAAGTTCGAGGTTTGGTGAGTTCTGAAAAAGGTAAATTCGATGCAGGTAAGTACGACGCTGCTTTAGATAAAATGCAAACAATCATAGGACGCTTGAAAAATCATGCGGATGATAAAAATGACAGTCAACTCAATCGCCAAATTGCCGACCTCGAACGCCGCAAAGCACAACTGCAACGTGAGGTAGATGCCGCACCCGCCACTGATTCAGGGTATCAAAAAACGCCTGATAAAGTGAAAAAATACAGTGATATGGCTAAACAAATGGAGAGCCTAGCCAATGATATTCAACGACTTGTGAACAAAGTAGCACCCGAAGAGCAGTAAAAGATTTACCGAACAAGCAACCATAAACAGATAAAAAAATCCTTCTCGATGTATTATCGGGAAGGATTTTTTTTGTTTTCGTCAAATTTTACATAAAAATACTGAGGGGGGTGTTAACTTTCCGAAAATTTTGAATCGGGCTATTTTTTTAAAATAAAAATCACACTAAAGTATGAAGAAGGGAATTTTATTAGTATTTTTAATAATTGTAAGTCTAACACTTAATTACGCACAAACAAAACGCGTGTTAGTATTTTCAAAAACAGCACGCTTTCATCATGCCTCCATCAAAGAAGGTAATCAATTCCTCATAGATTGGGGTAAAAAGGAAAATGTTGCTATTGATACGAGCTCTAATTCTGATGTTTTCACAGATGAAAATTTGAAGCGATACAATGCTGTGGTGTTTTTGAATACGACAGGTGACATATTGAATCAAGCCCAACAAGTTTATTTTGAACGCTACATCCAAGCGGGTGGTGGCTACTTGGGTATTCATGCTGCGTCTGATACAGAATATGACTGGCCTTGGTACAATGATTTAATGGGTGGTTTTTTCAATGGGCATCCTGGTAATCCGAATGTTCAGGTCGGAAAAATGACTGTTGTGGACAAAACGCATGCTTCCACTAAGCATTTACTTGAGACATTTGACAAAAAAGATGAGTTTTATAGTTTTAAATCTCTGAAAAAGGATATACTCCATTTTCTCATTACGGTTGATGAAAAAAGCTATAAAGAGGGCAAAATGGGCGATTTCCACCCCATGTCATGGTACCATGAATACGACGGTGGCAAGGCATTTTATACCAATTTTGGGCATACACCCGAGACTTTTACGACTGAAACACCCATCATGACGCATATTACTGAGGGGTTAAAATATGTTATGTCTGAAAAATTGGATTATAAAAAAGCCCGTTCTACAGCACCGCCCGAAGAGAATCGTTTTGAAAGAACGACTTTAATCGGCAATTTAAATGAACCAACAGAATTAGCGACGATGCCCAACGGGAAGGTCATTTTTGTGGAGCGTAAAGGTCGGATTATGGTTTACAATCCGTCAACAGGAAACACAAAGGAAGCAGGGCGGATGCCTGTTTATACCAAATTTGAATACGGTTTGATGGGTGTGGGCGTTGACCCTAATTTTATGAAAAACAATTGGGTGTATTTTTATTATACACCCGACGAGACGCGGGAAGACACAAAAGACCAATTTTTGTCGCGTTTTACCTTCGATAATGCGCGTGATACGGTGTTGATGAATACCGAGAAAGTCTTGTTGCGTATTCCTGTCAAGCGGGTTGAGTGCTGTCATACAGGCGGCTCAATTGATTTTGATAAGGAAGGTAATTTGTTCTTATCGAGTGGAGACGACACGAATCCTTTTGCTTCTGATGGTTTTGCGCCTATTGATTTTCAACCAAATCGTGAAGGCTGGGATGCTTTGCGCTCTTCAGGGAATACAAATGATTTAAGAGGTAAGATATTGAAAATCAAACCTTTGGACGACGGAACTTATACCATTCCAAAAGGCAATCTTTTCCCCGTTGGTACAGCCAATGCGCGTCCTGAAATCTATGTTATGGGCTGCCGCAATCCTTATCGTATTGCCGTTGACAAACGTTCAGGGTACGTCTATTGGGGCGATGTGGGTCCTGACGCAGGTAAAGCCAATAAGGATAGAGGACCTGACGGAATTGTAGAATTCAATCAAGGTAGAAAACCTGGTTTTTATGGCTGGCCCATATTTACAGGAAACAACTTTGCTTACAATCACTACGATTTTGCCGCCAAAAAGTCGGGTGAAAAATACGATGCGAAAAAGCCTATCAACGACTCGCCAAATAATACAGGGTTAAAAGAATTACCGCCAGCTACACCTGCATGGATTTGGTATGGCTATGGTGCATCAAAAGGGTTTCCTTGGGTGCAAACGGGTGGCGCGAACCCAATGGCTGGTCCCGTTTATTATGCTGATGACTATCCTGATAACAAAGGGAAATTGCCCAAATATTTAGATGGAAAATTTTTAGCTTATGAATGGATGCGCGATTGGATTTACCTTGTGTCTATGGATAAACAAGGCAATTACTTGGGGGCAGAGCCTTTTATGCCCAGCACGAAGTTTTATCACCCGATGGATATGGCAATGGCAAGCGATGGTACGCTCTTCGTTTTGGATTATGGTATGCAGTGGTTTGCTCAAAATGAAGAAGCGACTTTGTCACGTATTACCTTCAATGCGGGCAACCGTAAGCCTTTGGTGAAGATGAAAGCGGATAAAAAAGCAGGCGCATTACCGCTAACCGTTCAGTTTTCTTCGCAAGGAACGATGGATTATGATGGTGATGCTCTAACGTATTCTTGGAATTTTGGTAAAGGTATACCCCTCAGTAATTTGCCCAATCCGAAGATAAAATTCAGCAAAGCAGGTGAATACAATGCGGTTTTGACCGTAAAGGATGCGGCGGGTAACAAAAGTACATCCAGCACCATTATAAAAGTCGGTAATGCTGAACCCGACGTAAAAATTGTCGTAAACAGCAATAAATCCTTCTTTTTTGATAATAAAATCAAATACACCGTCAACGTAAAAGATAAAGAGGACGGTACAATAGGTAAAGGTATCGCGCCCGAAGACGTGGTTGTCAACATTAATTATCTTGAAGGTTATGACAAAACAATGCTCGAACAAGGGCATAAATCGAATGTTGGTTTTGCACTGGGCAAACGCCTCATTGATTTGTCGGATTGCAAGTCTTGCCATTTTGCCGATAAGAAAAATATCGGTCCCTCCTATTTGGATATTGCAAAAAAGTATCCGACAAATGGGACAAATATTAGGATGTTGGCACAAAAAATCATAGAAGGCGGCGGCGGTGTTTGGGGTGAACAGGCAATGGCAGCGCATCCACAGATTTCAGATGGTGATGCTAGAACGATTTCGGAGTACATTTTATCATTAAAAGATGCTAAAAAAGCATCGTTGCCGATTCAAAATACCTACGATGCCACTGCCCACAACGGGAAAAAAGACGGTGCGTATATCCTTCAAGCGACTTACAGCGATAAAGGTTATAAACAAATGGGTTCTTTGACCACAACAGACATGGTGGTTTTGCGTAGCCCTAAAATAAAAGCCAGTTCTTATGACGATGCCAAAGATGTGAGCAAATTTACGGTGGAACAATTGGGCGGCGAAGTTGCTATTGCATCTGCGAATAATGCTTATATAGCCTTCAATAATATTGACCTTACGGGTATTCAGTCTATGTCAATTGGGGTATTTTCACAAAAAGCCAATAACATGGGGGGCAAAATTGAAATCCATATTGGTAGTCCAACAGGAACATTATTAGGCAGTGGTGATGTACCCGCCGAAAACCTTGCACCGCTAAAAATCATACTAAACAAACCCCCGAAAGCACCGATGCCGACCACATTATTTATCGTTTGTAAAAATCCTGCAAACGATGGTAAACCGCTTTTTGCTTTAAGTAGTATTGAATTTTTAGATAAATAAATTGAAGAAACTGTAACGAAAGTCAAAGGATTTTAAGATAAAAAGCTATTGCAACATATTGACAATCATTATTTTGTAGTTGTCTTTTATCTTAAAATCCTTTTAATTTTTGTACTTAATATGTATTTTTACCCAAAAGTAGAACACATTCAAACTGAAACGAGTTTATGAAAATAATGCCTTTTCGCGCTGTTGCGCCCAACTTAGACAAAGTACCTCATTCCAACGATTTTTTTGATACGGTCAAATATCGTTATCACGAATATGCTGATGAAGGCTTATTCCAACCCACCGAATCCGAAGCCATGTACATTTATCAAATCAAAGATGCAGAGGGACAAAAGAGAACGGGCTTAGTCGTGGCAACAGATATTGAAGAATATTTTAATGGCAATATGAAGCCCCATGAGAAAACCATCGTGAGTAACGAAAACCTACAATCAGAACTTTTGCATATGCGTAATGCAGCTATTAAACCCGTCTTATTAACTTATCCACCTGTTGCAGAACTTAATGAATTGATTGACAAGTATATAGAAAAGCATAAAAAATTCTATGTTATAGAATTGGGCAATGAAAAACATCGTTTTTGGCAAATTACTGAGGGGTTGATTTTGAAAAAGATACGGTACATTTTTGACGAGAAAATAACATCGGCTTATATCGCAGATGGACATCATCGTTCTGCAAGTTTCGCAGAACGCCATAAAATATCACCTACTGACAAAACAAGTAAAATGTTGAGTGCCTATTTTCCAGAAAACACCTTAAAAATTGATGCTTTTCACCGTGTCGTACTTGACCTAAATGGGTTAACGGTTGATGAATTTTTAGAAAAACTAAGAGTAGAATTTAAAATTAGAGTGTTGCGCACAGCAACATTACCTTATGCAAAGTTTGAAATGACCATGTTTTTAGAGGAGAAATGGTTTCAACTTTATTGGCGAAAGGACATTTTGAAACAGTTTGCAGATGAGACCGCTTTAGGCTTAGTGCAACTGGATGTTCATTTGCTCAATGAAAAAATATTAAAACCCATTTTAGGCATTAAAAACATCAGTACTGACCCGCGTTTGAAGTATATTGATGGTCAACAAGGATTTGAAAAGGTCTCAAAAACTGTTGGTACTGAGGGGGTCGGTTTTTGTCTTTATCCCATAGAGTTAGGCGATTTAAAAATGGTTGTGGATAGTCATGGAACGCTACCGCCTAAATCAACATTCTTTGAGCCCCGCATGAAAAATGGTCTTTTGGTTTATGAAATCTAATTACACACGACTATTTACTCAATACGACTTAAAACATTGTAGGTGTATTCCCCAAAACAACTTGCCAAATAAGCGTTACAGCTGTTAAAAAAGGGTACAAAATTTTGCGACAAAAGATTTTCACGTTTTTGCGTTCAAAATTGAACCCAACCATCTCAAAAATTTGAGCGTAAAAAGTCATATTATCTTCTTCTCCAAGAGCATGTCCTTTGTTGACCAAACAGCGATTGAATACCAAAAACTGTAACATGACCGCCCAATATACCGGAAGGAGGTATTGCCAAGAGAACATAAAAGGTGCAAACCAAGACAAAAGGACAAGGAAAAGGTGAAACCAAAACACCAATCCGTAAGAACCGCTAATAACTGTTTTCAAATCCATTTATTTACTTTTTGCCACAAAATAAAACTTTATTTTGTAGTTGAACAAATCCAAAGTTAATTTCTTGAATAGCTACTTAAAAAACGATTACATAACAACATAATGTCATAAAAATTTAAGCACTAAAAGCAATATCTAACACTTGCGTCATACGGTCTACATAGTGAAAGGTCAGACCTTCAAGATAAGTTTGATTGATTTCTTCAATGTCTTTTTGATTGTCTTTGCACAGAATAATCTCCTTACAACCCGCCCGTTTTGCTGCTAATATTTTTTCCTTAATACCCCCTACTGCAAGCACTTTGCCACGAAGTGTGATTTCACCTGTCATCGCCAAATGCGGTTTCACGGGTTGTTTTTTGAATGCTGAAGCCAAAGCCGTCATCATCGTCACACCCGCCGAAGGTCCATCTTTGGGAATACCCCCTTCTGGAACGTGTACATGGATATCATTTTCTTCAAATACTGAGGGGTCTAATCCAAACTCTTCAGCATGACTTTTGAGGAAACTCAAAGCGGTTGAAACGGATTCTTTCATGACAGCACCCAAGTTACCCGTCAAAATCAAATTGCCTTTTCCTTTTGACAGCGATACTTCAATAAACAGAATATCGCCCCCTACTGAAGTCCAAGCCAAACCAATAGCCACGCCCGGAATTTGGTCTTTTTCATAAAAATCATTAGAAAAACGCGGTGCACCCAGCATATCCTTTAAATCTTCGATAGATACTGAGGGGGTGTATGTTTCAGCCATTGCTACCTTTTTTGCAATACTGCGCATCAAGGCAGCCATCTGTCTATCGAGTGAACGGACGCCCGACTCGCGGGTATAGTCTTGAATAATGCGTTCGATAATCTCTGTTGACAGTTTTACATCTTTTGCCTTCAAACCATGTTCTTTGCGCTGGTCGGGGATAAGATGTTGCTTCGCAATTTCAACTTTTTCCTCAATTGAATACCCACTGATGCGGATAATTTCCATACGGTCAAGCAAAGCAGGTTGTATATTTTCTAAAGAATTGGACGTGGCAATGAACATGACTTTTGACAAATCATACTCTAATTCAAGGTAATTATCGTAAAAAGTGGTGTTTTGTTCAGGGTCAAGCACTTCCAAAAGAGCACTGGACGGGTCGCCTCTGAAACTTGCACCCACTTTATCAATCTCATCGAGTATAAAAAGAGGATTGCTCGAACCCGCCTTTTTCATGCTTTGGATGATACGCCCGGGCATCGCGCCAATGTAGGTCTTACGGTGTCCCCGAATTTCAGATTCATCGTGCAAACCACCCAGGGACATACGTATATACTTACGTCCCAAAGCATCCGCCACAGACTTGCCCAACGATGTTTTACCCACACCCGGAGGACCCGTCAGTAACAAAATCGGCGCTTTCATATCGCCTTTGAGTTTCAAAACGGCTAAATGTTCGAGTATGCGTTCTTTAACATCATCGAGTCCGTAATGGTCGGTATCTAATTTCTTTTTGACCTTTTTTAAATCAAAATTGTCTTTGGTGAACTCATTCCACGGTAAATCGAGCAAAGTTTCAAGGTAATTCAACAAAATGGAGTATTCTGGTGCTTGGTGTGGCATCCTTTTTACCTTTGCCCACTCTTTTTCAAAATGCTTTTGTACATCAATCGACCAATCTTTTGAGCGTGCACGTTCAGCCAGTTTTATCAAATCTTCTTCCTGTGGATTACCGCCCAATTCATCTTGAATGGTCTTCAACTGTTGGCTCAAAAAATAATCACGTTGTTGTTTATCCAACTCTACCCTCACTTTTGATTCGATTTCGCCTTTCAACTCCAACAATTGCAGTTCGCTGTCCATGTGCAACAAAATCGTTTCCGCTTTCAGAGAAAGACTGTTGATTTCAAGGATACTTTGCTTGATAGCAGACTTCAAATTCATGTTTGAAGCAATGAAATTGAGCAAAAACACATCATTTGATATGTTTTTCAACATTACCTGCGCTTCGTTTGGAATATTAGGCGACAAGTCAATGATTTGAGCTGATTTATCCCGAATCGTTTCAATGAGGGCTTCAAACTCGCGTTCATCACGTGGTTCAACATAGTCAATAGTCCGTGTATCCCCTTGTAAAAAGGGCTCATCAGTCATCATCTCGATGAGTTCAATCCGTTTTCTACCTTGCAAAATCGCTGTTGTTGAACCATCTGGCATTTTCAACAAACGCAAAATGCGGGCAACTGTACCTATTTTGAATAAATTATCTGTCGAAATACTATCCGATTCCGCATCACGTTGCGACAAAACAGCAATCATTTTATGCGTTTCGTGTGCATTTTGTACGGCACGAATGGATTTTTCACGCCCAATCGTAATCGGAATGACCACACCGGGAAATAAAACCGTATTTTTTAAAGGCAGAATGGGCAATAATTCAGGGAAAAACTCTCCTTTTTGGGGGTCTTCGGAATCGTCTATCGCCATTATCGGCATGAAATCAGCATCATCATCTTCAATAGGGGAAAGTCTTGAGATATTTTCAAACATATTTTAAGTGTGTTATTGTAATGTTAGTAAAACAGTTTAATTGTCTTCTCGTTGTTTTATGGTTGAATTTACGAATTTTCACAACAACTTAACCCAAAACGATTTAAAAAAACAATCCTACTGCTATGTCAAAATGACAGTAAACGTATTTACAAAGGTTTAGTTTTCTTTAGACAACTATTGTACCATGGTGTAATATATGACAAAAAGGCAGATTTTGACCCTTCCGTTCCTCCATCCTTCGCATTGATTTTTTTTGTTTTAAGTATCACCTTTAGAGTTTTGTCCCCTAATATTTGATTGCCCATCCAGAATCACAACTCAAAAATTGAAAATTGAACACTTTACATTTAGAAACGTATTCTTTATCTATCTTTGTCTTTCTTTTTTGAACATTGCATTAGATATTACGTCAAATGATTGTAAATTAAATACTCAAAACTCTTATTATTTTATACAATTAGAAATGGAAAAACTCAAAATAGGTATCACAATAGGCGATTTGAATGGTGTTGGATTAGAAGTTATTTTAAAAACAGTGGCAGATGAGCGCATTTTAAATCTATGTACGCCCATCATTTTCGGCTCATCAAAAGTGGTTTCATATCATAAAAATATCGTCCAAGTCGAATTTCCATTTGCCAATATTCGGGTGGTTGAAGAAACTGAAGAAGGCAAAGTGAATGTTGTCAATTGTTGGAATGAAAATGTCAATATAACACTCGGTAGAATCGGTGAAGCAGGTGGAAAGTATGCTTTCCTTGCCCTTGAAGCCGCGACAAAAGCTTTGAAAATGGGTGAAATTGATGCCCTGGTAACGGCACCCATCAACAAAAAAGCCATGCAAATGGCAGGTTTTACGCATATTGGACATACGGAATATATCACAGAACAGCTCGGTGCAAGTGAAAGCTTGATGTTGATGGTCAACGATGGTCTGCGTGTCGGTTTGGTCACAAATCACCTACCCCTCAGTATGGTCGCTGAAAATGTGACGCGGGATAAAATTGTAACAAAATTGAATATTCTTAACGATACGTTGCGCATAGATTTCAATTTGGAACGCCCCACGATTGCCGTTTTAGCACTCAATCCACATGCGGGTGACGAAGGAGCGATTGGTACTGAAGAAGCCGATATTATTCGTCCAGCAATTGATATAGCAAAAGAGCATGGCATTATGGCTTTTGGTCCGTTTCCAGCAGATGGTTTTTTCGGTTCAGGTCAACAAACCAAATTCGACGGTATTTTAGCGATGTATCATGATCAAGGTTTGGTGGCTTTCAAAGCCCTCTCGTTTGGCGATGGCGTTAATTATACGGCAGGGCTAACGGGAATACGCACTTCACCTGATCACGGAACTGCATTTGACATAGCTGGAAAAAATGAAGCAGACCCTTCAAGCTTTCGCAAAGCCTTATTCCTTGCCATCGATATTGCCAAAAATCGCGATTTTTATGCTGAAATGACTGCTAATCCCTTGAAATCTCGCTCTGCGAAGTTTAAACAAGGTGAAGATGAGGTGATTTTAGAAGAACATTAATGATTTAAACAGTTCACTATTAATCTAAATTTTCAATCAATTGAAATTTGAAAAATCGTAATCGGCTGTCACGGCTCATTGCGATTTTTTATTGTAAAATATAGAAAACCATAGCAAAATAGTTTTGCTTTTTCTTACTTTCGACAAAATTTTAATGAGAGACGACCCCCTCAGTATATTGTAAGTAAAAGAGGGAAGAAAGGCGATTTAAGCAAAATAATACAAACAAATTTTAAAAATTATATATTCAACAGGTTGATAAACAACATATTATTTAACATAAACGCAGTTCAGCATGTTAAAAGCAATTTGTTCATTTATATTATTAAGGCTCTGGGGATGGAAAATAGAAAGTGTTTTTCCAAAAGATATTAAAAAATCAGTTATTGTTGTCATTCCTCATACGTCAAATTGGGATTTTCCCATAGGCATTTTGTTGCGACCGACTATTGATTTACAAACCAACTTTGTAGGCAAAAGAAGTTTATTTTTTTTCCCTCTTGGTCTGCTCATGCGTGCGTTAGGTGGCGTTCCTGTTGACCGCTCGAAACATAATAATTTTGTAGATGCAGTGGTAGATATTTACAACAGCCGCGACCAATTCAACCTCACCATGACTCCCGAAGGTACACGGGCTAAAGTCCAATCGCTTAAAAGTGGCTTCTACTATATCGCCTTAAAAGCAGGGATACCTATTGTTTGCTGTAAATTTGATTGGGGAAAAATGGTCATTGGTTTCGATAAACCTTTTTATCCAACGGGTGATTATGACAATGATTTGCCTAAAATATTGGCATATTTCAAAGGCGTTCAAGGCAAAGTTCCCAAAAAAGGTTATGATATAATTGATTGATTATGAATCATTTACAATTAATTTTATAAAATTTTAAAAAAATAGACATGAAAAAAAATATTTATTCACTTTTCTTTAGCGTCGCTATTCTGATACTTTTTCTAAATAATTCAAGCGGTTATGGTGCCATCAATGATGAAGGCATCACGGGTGCGCCAGGTGATGAAATGAACGGAGCCAATCCTAAAACGTGTCAATATTGTCATTCGGCAGGTGCATTTGGTCCGCCCAACATGATTATTCAGTTTTTAGATTCTACTGCCACAAATGCCGTTTCCGCTTATGCGCCTAATAAACTTTATACCATTCGGGTGACGATAACCGCTGGTAGTGGAACACCGTCAGGATATGGCTTCCAAATGATAGATATTCGCAAATCAAATAGTGCTAATTTAAAAGGTTTTTTGCCTTCAAACCAGCAAAATACGGGCATTCAACTAACAACTTTGATGAAAAACGGTCGGCAATATGCTGAACATAATCGACGGAGCACATCTAACCGATTTGATGTCAAATGGCGTGCACCAGCGACGGCTGGTTTGGGCATTATAACATTTTATGCGTCGGGCAATGCGGTTAATGGCGATGCTGACTTGACGGGTGATGGGGCAGCTTTTAAAAATGCTGAACTACCTGAAGGCGTAGTTTGGACTAAAGATATAGACCAAAACATCGAATTGAGCCTTTCTCCTAATCCTTTTACTGAGGGGGTTACTATCAGCTTGAATAGCCCTAATGAACGCCTTTTGAATGTGCGTATGACCGATATTTCAGGACGTAGCGTTTTACGCGATAGTTGGAAAGTCATAAATGGAAATAATCAAAAGATATTAAATTTAAACGATTTGTGTAAAGGCATCTACATGTTACAAGTTATTGAAGGTCAAAGGATTGTCACTAAAAAGATTATTAAAATTTAAAAGTAATCTCTCATTTTAAAATTTATTTCTTAAAAGGAATGATGAATAAACCTACTTTTTGCGTTAATTTTAACATCAATTAGTTCATTAAGCATTCTTTATTTCAGAGGTTTAGTAACAAGCATATTATTATTTTATCGTTCCTTACAAGCGTCACATTCAAACCGAATAATATTATCGGTGGTCAAAAAGCATCATTTTGGAATCAAAAATTAACTTGACACTCATTTTTACCACTTTCAACGAGGAAGATAATATTGGAGCTGCCTTACAATCAGTGCAAGGGTGGGCAAACGAAATCCTTGTTGTCGATTCATTTAGTACAGACGGTACTATGGAAATTTTAAAGAAATATGAAACCAAAATCTTTCAGCGCGAGTATATAAATCCATCAAATCAGAAAAATTGGATAATTCCACAAGCTCAAAACGAATGGGTACTTATCATGGATGCCGATGAGCGAACAACGCCTGAAATGCGCAATGAAATAACACGAATACTGAGGGGGGATGGAAAAAATAATTCTGACTCTTTTGATTGTTTCTGGATTGGTTTTAAGCATTACTTTATGGGAAAACGAGTTGAATATTCAGGTTGGCAAAATGACAAAACCATTCGTTTGATTCGTCGAGATGTGTGTCGTTACAACAGCAATTGGGTACACGAAGAGATTCAGAAAACCACAGATATGAGAATTGGTTTTTTGAAGTCAAAGTTTGAGCATTATACATTCAAAAATCTACATCATTTTGTTACCAAACAAGAACGTTATGCAACTTGGGCGGCATTAGACCATGAAAAAAAGACGGGGCGTATTACTTATTTTCATTTAGGCATTAAACCTTTTGCCCGTTTTGTCAAGCATTTTGTCTTAAAACGAGGCTTTTTAGATGGGCATGTGGGGTTTGTGATTGCATCCGTGGCGGCATGGAGTGTTTTTTTGAGATATGTTAAAATAATTGAAAATAGAAAGGGTAGGCAGCAAAATACTGAGGGGGTGTCTTTTTGATAGCTTTGTGATTTCAATCTTATTTTCAAGCCATTCTACTCATTTTGCTGATTAAAGCGAATTCTTCATCTGTGACACGTTGCACCGAAAGACGACTGAATTTGATGAGTTCCATATTCTGCAATTCAGGTATTTCCTTGATGGTACTGAGGGGTATCTCTGTACGAAATTCTTCCACCAGTTCCATGTCCACGGCGACCCAAGCAGGTAAATCGGTTGTTGGGTCTTGATAATGTTCACGTGCAACGCGTGCTAAGGCAATGGCTGCGGGCTTTTTCACACTTCTATAAAAAATACATATATCGTCTAATTGCATAGATTTGAGGTTGTTACGTGCCGCATAATTGCGGACACCGTACCAAACGGTTACTTTTTCAGAGCGAAAATCTTCAAGTGAAAATGTTTCGGGTTCAGATTTAATGAGCCAATAAGCCATATTTTATTTTTAGAATTGTCTTTTTTTCAAAAATTACTGAGGGGGTCTTTTACTCTCCAAAAATTTCTTTTAATTTCTTTTCTAAAGCTTCACCTCGCAGGTTGTGGTTGGTGATAATGCCGTTTTTATCAATTAACACAGTGCGTGGAATACTGGAAACGCCGTATTTACCAGCAGCTTCATTTTGCCAATATTTCAAATCGCTGACGTGATTAGGCCATATTAAACCATCTTGTTGTATGGCACTTATCCAGCGTGAGCGGTCTTGATCCAGACTTACGCTGAAAATTTCAAAACCTTTGTCGCGATACTTTTTGTAAGCCGCTACAACTGTGGGATTTTCTTTGCGGCAGGGTCCACACCAGCTTGCCCAAAAATCAATCAAAACCACTTTTCCTTTTAAATCGCTCAATTTACGCACCACTCCAGCTGTATCGGTTTGGGCAATTTCAGGTGCTGGAATGTTCGTCAAATTGGTACGCATGTAATTGACAAATTGTTGAACATTCTGTCGTGCTGCTAAATCGTCTTGAGGATAAGATTGTAAATAGCGGTCGCCATAATCCGCAATAAGTGGATGTTGCTTTTCTAATAATGAAGCAACGATAGCTGTTAAACCGAATTTATAGGCTTGCGATTTTTGAGGAATCACCTTCAAAACTTGGTCAAAATAATTTTTAATATCCGTATCATTAAGCTTCAATTCAGGCATCAAAAGCACAAGACCATAATTTTTAAAAGCATCAAAAATGGGGGGACAATCATTCATACCTGCATCAGACCAATTGACATATTGAAAATATTGTGTCGCGAAATAGTCAATTTCTCCCTTAAAAGCTATTTTATTAGGCGTATTTTGGAAACTTGTGTAAATATCGAGCGCTAATGAACGTGCGGCAATAGGGTTTGTTTTTTTAATGGAATCTAAAAGAGCTATTTTCTTTTTATCATTTTCCAACATTTGTTTTTCATTAGCCAAACGCAATGCTTCATTGTTGTAATCGCGGTTATAGTCGTTTAAAATTTTGCCCATTTCGATTTTTGTATCGTTTAATTTTTTCTGGGCATCCACTAAGGCATCATTGACGGGTGACTTCATTATCTTTGTTTGCAAGGCATCGTGACAGGGCCCTGTCAATAAGACTTCGTTTTCAGTTCCTAACAAAATATATTTTAATTTTGTCATATCAATATTCATACCGATGGTATAATACTGAGGGGTCTTTGAACGTGGAATTTTAAAGACAAATTCACCATTGCTATTGAGTGTTGCAGCCGATATTTTCTGATGATATAAGCCCATAGGCGTGTAAAGTGTCATAGAGTCCACGACAGAGCAATTGTCCAATTTACAACGCAATGTCAATATATTTTGCTGTGCCGATACTGAGGGGGTAGTAAATGCGAGACAACAGGTGGTAAAAAAGCAAAAAGCAATTATTTTTTTCATATTTAAAAACATTAAATTTTATTGAAATATATGTTATGGATAGTACATTATAAAAAAGCAAAGAACATCAAAATAGGTCGTAAAATTATGTAAACTCGCCTAAATTCACAATTGTTCTACGAATTTCAGGGCTTAGTGTTATCATTAAACTTTTTTTTGAACTTACGGAATCCTCATTTTATCGTTTTTATTTCAATACTTGCATAAAAGGCTTTACAAAATGAACCTAAAAGACGCACAAAGCGTATTGAAAAAGAATCTTTCTTAAAACATTGTTAAACTATTCGTTTTGGTTTTACAATCTAAGCGTTATATTTGTCGGAAATTTTGACGTAAAATTACCGAGGAAAATATTTAAAAAGAGTTTTGTAGAGGCGTTCGATTTTTTCATGGCGAAAAAGTTTACCTTTTAATTGATTGATAATCAAAATTTTAGAACGCTTTTTTAATAAAAATTTAATACCAACTCACATTTTTTTTTAATCTCAGTACAACTATGAACTTTTTAGAAGAAGTGCAAGCCATGCTAGAAGCTGGCAAAACCGACGAAACCCTGACAGTCGTGCGTAAAGCCCTCGAAAAATCACCTGATGATATCGACGCTAAGCGTGCCGCCGCCCATGTTTACTATGCGAAAATGGTATCTGATTTTGCAGAGGGTAATTCCGATGCTGCCATAAAATGGTATAGTGATTATTACTCTTTAGAACTGCCTGAAGACGATCCACTTCATGAACAATTCAAAGAATATCAGCGTAAAATTCATCCTGAGTTTCCGCGTATGCAGGAAGCAAACAAGCTTAGTAAATCGGGAAAAAACCTCGAAGCCTTGGCTATCTATGAAGAGGTTTTGACGACTATCAAAGACTTGAAAGTGGCTTATGTCAATGTTGGCTGGTGTTTGTATCGCTTGCTCGCTGAACTTGCTCCGAAGCCTGATCCAGATATTGATTTGGTCAATAAATGTTTTAACATATACAAAAGTTTTGAAATTTTGGGACCCAGCAATTTGCATGCTCAAATGCTGCGTATTGCTTTGTATTTCAAAGATGTCGAAGGCGTTGATTTATTAGATTTTCTACACGGCTGGAATTTTGATAATTTCCGTGAAGAGGATTATGAACCGTTTGAAACCAATCAGCAACAAAAAATTCCAAGTCTTTGTGAACGTGCCTATCTGTCGTATAGCCGTGTATTGTTAAATTCAATGCGGAGTAAAGACCCTGAAACGGTTGAAAAAGCAAAAGCTTACTCACAAGAGTTTTTACCACTTTTGGAGTCCGTTTTAGAAAGACTGCCCAGAAATGTGTGGTTGCCTTATGCACGCACCTTGGTGATGTCGCAACTCGGCAAAACGCAACGTGTGCAGATGGAGCTTATTCACATATTGAAATTTCAAAATAATGCATTTTGGGCTTGGGCCTCTCTTGCTGAAAGTCTTATGATGGAAGGTAAAGATCAAGATGCACTTTCTTGTTTCTGCAAAGCATTTTTGTTGCCTGCGCAAGGCGAATTGGCAGCACATGTACGTGAATCATTTGTGATACTCCTAGTAAAAATGAATTATCTTTCAGAAGCGAAATACGAAATTAACCAAATTATCCTCACACGGAAAAAGAAAAAGGTTAAACTTTCGCCAGTGGTGCAAGAGTATAGAGACTCTGATTGGTTCTTACATGCGCGTATGCCGCAACACAATAAGATTCTTTATGGTCGCAATGCAGGTCGCGCTGATCAAATGCTGTACGCAGACTTACCTGAACAGGTTGCAATTGTTACGCATGTTGACCCAGAAAGGGCAGTATTCTTCTATGCTGTGGATAAAAAAATTGGCGGTAAAGCCAATTTGAAAGGTGCGATGATGAAAGTAAAAGTTGGTGACATTTTGGCACTGAAACTCAAAGAAGAGATGAAAGAAGGTGTTAAAATTACTAAAGTTGTCGGTTCGCGTTATGAAAAAGATAAAATACCTAAGGATATTTGTCAAATCATTCAAGAAACCATTCAAATTCCATACGGTCGTGATTTTGGTTTTATGAAACCAAGTAATATTTATGTTGGACCAGACCTCGTAAAGCGTCACCGCCTTTATGATGGACAACAACTCCGTGCTTTGTCGCTTTTATCGTATAATAAAGCTAAAGCAGAATGGGGGTGGAAAGTAATCGCCATCGTTGGGGAAGACTGATAAACGTACAATTGTAAAAACCTTGATTTTAACTTTTTATAAACCCATTTGCACCAACAAACCCGATATTTCGAAAGAAATATCGGGTTTTGTTTATGTATTTTTATTCAATTTCAAAGCTTTTATCCACATAAAAGAATTGCCCTTTTTTTTGCACAGTCGCTGTAACTGTAAATTTGTCGCCTCGCCGCAATTTTTTGACTATCCCCTGCATTTCTTTTGAGACACTACCTCTGCTTTTGGCATCTGAATATCTACCATGACGCTCACGTTCAAATAGTAATTCATTGATTGCGAGTGTATTACCTGTTTCGTCACGAATGGTTATCGGTATTGATAAATGGTTTAGTAGCGATTTACGGTCAGCTGTTGCACCTTTAAACTGGCCCCATGTGAGCTGAAAACCATTCGACAATTCAGATTCATCTTTGCGCATAAATCGAATAGGCAGTGTCATTTGTATTTTTACAGGTTTGCCATTCAGTTGAGCAGGTTCCCAATCAGGCATCGCATTGATGACGTATAAAGCTGCTTCATTCTGCTCATTGGACAGCCCCCTCAGTACGGTGGACTCAACCACCTTTCCATGTTCATCTACTGCAAAACTGATATAAACGGAGCCCGTTTCTTCCGATTTTTGAGAAATTTCAAGGTTTTTAGAAATAAAAGAGACGAGTGACTGATTGGAGCAGACGCGTTTTTCGACTGAACCTTCAGGCAAGGATGTGCAGCCTTTGAAATACGGCATTTGATCCACTTTAAAGATAGGTTTTGTTGTTTCAATACTATCGCGTCCTACGGAAAGGCTATCTGATTGGGCATGAATGTGAATATTTAATAATAGGTAAAACACCAGAAAAAGTGGTTTTCTCAACATCGTTATAAGATTTTTGATAAAACGGATAAAGGTTTTTAAGCTATATGCAAATATATTGCCGATTGAAAAATAGTCAATCCAAACAGGGTTCGGATTGACTATTTTTAACATTTTGCTTCATATAAACACAATTTTAAGCTATTTGTCTTTTAAAAACGCTTCAATCGTTTTTATACTGAGGGGGGGCTTTTGTGCTTGAATCAAGGCTTCATTTAGTTTTTTCATCGTCGAAACGTAGCCTTCAAACTTAGCTTTAACTTTGCCACTTACTTCTCCTTCAAAATATTTCAATTTTTCAAGACTGCCTTGTGACGGTTTACCAGGGTAACTTACGATTTTGTAATACACCTTAGATAATTCTTCGCGCAAATTTTCTTCTGATGCGACATAAAAATCGCCGTCGAGTGTCGTCAAAGTGGCATTATATTTTTTTAAATCCGATGCAAAGTCTTCAAGTTGTTTGCTTAGTTTTTTGTCTGTGACAGCTGTTGCCTGTTTATCGGCTTGTTCGTACATGGCTTTGTTTTGATAAAAATAATAGCCTAATTCGTTCAAAAGATTGTAGGCGCGCAACGTTGCGTCAAACCTTGCTTTACGATCAATCGGCGCAAAAGGGCAATCGTCAGAAAGTTTTATGTCAAAACTGCCAAGATATTCCTCTTTTCCCTTAACAATTTTGAAAGAATAACGCCCTTCGGGAAGACCAGGAGGGAAAGCACCGCGTCCCAAAGCTTCTTGATTGGTCGTCGGTGCTTGTTTTGGAAACGGCATAAGTGGACTCACCTCAACGACATTAATCCCTGCGGATTTGCCGCCGGGCGCGCTTTGAACGAGTTTACCTGTCACATCATAAATATCTATGCGCAAGTCGCCAAAAGTATGGCGTTTTTTCTGATAATAAACAATTTGAATATTCGATTCAGGATTTTCACCAATGAAATGACCCGCACCATCGAAACCCATTGATGTGGTATTTTTAAATTTATAAATTTTAGGCTTGGTTTCAAATACATGAAAGTCTTTATCTATAATCTCTTTTGACAGAAGGCGTAATGACGTTAAATCATCTAAAATAAAAATACCCCGACCATGTGTTGCAATAATCAAATCATGCTCTTTGGGATGAATGACCATCTTCATCACAGCTGTTTTAGGTAGATTGTTTTTAAAAATTTTAAAGCTTTTACCACCATCGAGCGAAATATAAAGCCCCATTTCTGTTCCTAAAAACAACAATTCTCGATTTATTAAATCCTCATTAAGACAGTGGGCATACGATTCGACCCCCTCAGTATTTAAGGCACGCCATGAGCTGCCACCATCCGACGTCTTGAAAACATAAGGTTTGAAGTCACCTGAACGATGTCCATCAATGGTCACATAACACGTATTTTTGTCATAATGACTTGGTTCAATATTGCTTACCCAAAGATCAGGAGGTACTTTTAGGTTTTTAGTCAGATTATTCCATTTTTTACCGCCATCCACAGTCACTTGCAGATTGCCGTCGTCAGTGCCACACCATATTTGGTTGATATCAAGTGGTGATTCTGCGATCTGCACAATCGTCGTATTTGTCTCTGCGCCTGACCAATCGGGGCTTAAACCACCTGACTTTTTTATCTGCCGTTTAGGGTCATTGGATGTCAAATCAGGTGATAATTTTTTCCATGTTTCGCCCATATCCTCGCTGCTGAATAGGTATTGACAACCTAAATACATGCGATTTGGATTGTTATGACTTATAGAAATAGGTGCATTCCAGTTCCAACGATACTCAGGTTCACCTACTTTGGCAATGGGTTTGATTTCTTTTACAGTACCGTCAGCTTTATTATGCCGCACCAAATCACCACCTTGAGATTCCGAAAACACAATATTTTTATTCTTTGGATGTCTAAATACGTAAAAGCCGTCGCCATAACTCGACATCATCCAATCTTGATTTTTCACGCCACCCCCATTTTCATTTGGTGCGTACCATGAGCCGTTGTCTTGCAGACCGCCATAAACATTGTAAGGGTCTTCATCGTCAATCGAAACATGATAAAACTGGGCAAGAGGTAAGTCCTCACAATGTTTCCACAAATAACCACCGTCTTGCGAAATATATGCGCCGCCATCGGAACCCAAAATCATGCGTTTGCTGTTTTTAGGGTCAATCCAAAAACAGTGCATATCGGAATGAACACCGCTTTGAATGGAGCGAAAAGTCTGCCCACCATCTTCGCTGATGATGCCTTGAAATCCTGCTTTTATCACTTTTTTATCGTTTGACGGGTCAACAACGATGCGGGCAAAATAGAAAGGACGGACGGTTACGTTAAAATCGGCATTTGTTTTTTTCCACGTTGTACCACCATCTTCTGAACGATAAAAACCTTTTTCGGAAACCGCTTCTGTTTCCACACAAGCATAAACGACCTTAGAATTTGAGGGCGCAATAGCAACGCCAATGCGTCCGAGCACAGAAGTTGGAAAACCACCCGTCGTCACTTTTGACCAATTCTTCCCACCATCGATTGATTTATAAAGCGCAGAGCCTTTGCCGCCAGAGTTAAAGAAGTCAGGACGGCGGCGATGTTCCCACATAGCGGCATATAATACTGAGGGGTTGTTTCGATCCATCACTAAGTCTGCACAACCAGTCGTTTCGTTAACATAAAGAATTTGCTCCCACGTTTTACCGAAATCGGAAGACTTATACACGCCGCGTTCCTTCGAGTCCGACCACAAAGCGCCTTGAACACCGACATAAATTTCGTTTGAATTATTAGGATTAATTTGAATAGCACAAATGCGTTCAGAGTTGGGCAAGCCTTTAAATTCCCAGGTTGAACCACCATTTTTACTCACATAAATGCCCGTACCAACGCCTACCGAATTGCGCACCCACACTTCGCCTGTGCCAACCCAAACAGTATCAGAATGCGCTTGGTCAACAGCAATATCGCCAATCGCTTGTGGATACTCGTCAAAAATGGGTCTAAAACTGGCACCGCCACTATTGGATTTCCAAACACCGCCGTTCGCACCGCCCACATAAAGGACTTCCGGTTTAGTATTCACGCCTTCGACGTCGGACACACGCCCAGACATCACTGCGGGTCCAATGGAACGAGCACGTAAGCCGCCAAAGCTTACGGAAAGAACATCGCTATTAGGCTTAACTTCTGGATTTTGAGCAAAAATGTTAATAAACAAAGCATTTGTAAGTAAAAAAAATATTATTTTTTTCATAATATTATAGACGCTTAATTTGGTTAAATATTAAGAATATGATTTGTTACTAAAAAAATAGTTACAGCAACACAAAAATTGATTACTTGGTGAAGACATTATATTAAATTCGACGAAAATAGAGTTTTTATCGAAATGGATGTTTTAGCCACGATAAATATTTTAATGCTAAAAGATGGTTAGGCAACACATTGAAAGTCAATAAATTGCAAGATAAAATGAGGTAAATTATCTTTTATTATTCATTTTACTCTTTTCGGAGTGCTAAACCGATAAAATAGACGTTTTTAAAGAATTAAAAATTATAGTTTGTCAAAAACTTCTAATTTTATTCCACTTTTGAGGTTATTATTTAATGATATTCTACTATTTTTAGATTTTGCTCCCCCCAGTGTTTTTCGGGTAGAAAGCAGCAATTAAACTGAAAATGGCGTTTATAAAACAAGTACAGTAAGTAATGTAGGTGTTTTATATTCTTTTAAAATTACACTTTTACTGAACACACCAATTACTAAAGACTAAACATGGATTTAACACTCCAATGGGAGCATAATGAACGCGGACTTATCGAGGCATGTATCGCAAGGGAACGGTGGGCGCAGCAACGGCTATACGAAGAGTATTACCCGAAGATGATGGGTGTCTGTATGCGTTATGCGAACAATGATGATGATGCGTTAGATATTTTGCATGAAGGTTTCATAAAGGTTTTCAAGCATGTTTCATCTTATCAACCTGGAACTTCTTTAGCGGCTTGGATTAGGCGCATTATGGTTAATACAGCCATTGATTATTATCGAAAAACAGTGCGCCGCCGTACCGAAGACATTGAAACGGCTTATAATTTAAGCAATTCTGATGCTGATGCGATAAGCCAATGTACTGAAAAAGACATTTTATCAGCAGTTAAAAAATTAACCCCTGCGTACCGCGCTGTTTTTAATATGTATGTCATTGAGGGCTTTTCACATAGAGAAATTGCCGATCAATTGGAAATAACAGAAAGTACTTCGCGCTCGAACCTCGTGAAAGCGAGGCTTAAATTACAAGCTATATTGACTGGAAATTTTGACTTGGACAAAAATGGAAATGAAGGATAACGAACAACATGCTATAGATACGACCGTTCGTCAAGCACTGGAAAACCTTGAAACGCCGTACATCGCTCACCATTGGCAACTGATGGGAGGTAAATTAGACGCACTGGATGCTCAAGAAGCTGAGTTCGATAACAATTTTGTTGATAAATTGAAAGAGATTGAAACGCCATTCGTCGCTCACCATTGGCAACAAATGGCAAATAAATTAGAGGCTCTTGACGCAAAAGATACAGAGTTTGATAATAATTTTGCTGAGAAATTAGGTGGAATGGAAGTATCTTATGAAGCATCGCATTGGGCTGATATGTCAACCCGACTTGATGAATTGGATGATTCAGAGACAAACTTTGATGCTTTATTGAGCCAACGATTGGAGAATTTACACGTAAAATATCAACCGAGCCATTGGAATTTTATGGCTCAACAGATTGAAGAGACGTTTTCTTGGCGTGCTAAAGTTGTTAAATATAAACTTATTGAAGTGGCATTAGTGCTATTAACATTCTTTACGGTGGGGAATATGCTTGATTTGCCTTTTGATTCTAATTATTCACTGCCAGAAAATAGCCGTATAAAAGATGAAAAAACGAAGGATAATGATGGTAAAAAAACGTTACCAAATAAAGTAAAAGAAATTAAATCGTTTGATAATCCAACGAATTTACGGGGTCGCCCTACAACTCCTGAGGGTACAAAGGGTGAAAAAAGTATAAATAAAAAGCCAATAGCGGTTTCTAATGATTTATTTTTGGATAATTTTCTAAAAAAAGAACATTCAGCAGCTACTCTTCCTAACGACTCACAAGTTGATGCGACGACTAATTTTTCATCCTCAGATTCAGACACGCCATTAGTAAAAAATACTGAGGGGGGGATTTTGAAGTCGCTCCCGATGAAAAAAGTTTCTGCATTGGGTAAAGTCTTGGTAAAACAACCTATTGACAATCAATCAGATATTATAGCAGCTACCATGAGGTTGAATCCTGTGGATGTTTTAAAACCAAAACTTTTAGATACGTATTTTTACGATAAAAATATTGCTTTTCCAATATATGTAGAGAAAAAAGCAAAATGGCGGCTCAATATTTTTGGTTTACCGATAGCCGATATGATTTCTTACAATTATAATAAATCGAGAGCTAAAATTACTGAAAATCAAGTCGTTTCTAACTTAGGTGCAGGTGTCGCTTTCGGCTACAAAAAAAACAACCTTGAAGTAGAAATAGGGCTTTCTTATTTAGATAAAAAATATTATTTACCGAATGTAGAATTTATTTCTGGCAATTTTAGAGGTAATTATAAGGTTGAAAAACCGTTGAGCATTCGTTTAAACATTCTTAGCATACCCCTCAGTACAAATTATACATTTAAAGAAACGCAACGTTGGCGTTTTTATACGCGCCTTGGTGTGGCTTTGAATACAATATGGAAGTCAAAGGAAGAATTATTTATAGAAAGCTCGAATACAACAGGTGCGGCACCTGCCAATACTATCAATAATTATGGTCAATATGAGCCTAATGTTTATCCAAAAGGCATCTTTGAAAAAGGCTTTTTCAAAGATGGCGTGTGGTTGAACGGAGGCTTAAAAAAGAATACATATAGCACAGCTAATGCTGGAATTGGTGTAGAATATCGGTTAACACATAAGATGGATGTTTATTTGCAACCTACATATGATTATCATTTCAGCAAACGCGGTATTGGTACTTTAGATGACCGTATAAATTCGTTTAGTGTTCAAGGAGGTGTAAAAATGAAGTTGAAATAGCGTTATTTATTGATGACTAAATTACCGTTGTATTTTCTGATTCATTGATATTCAAGTGTTTATATATTTTCATGTTTATTCTAATAAAAAAAGAGTAAACTACTGTACTGTGAAAAAGATTAAAGTTTAAAACATTGATTATCAATGAAATAGTTAAATACAATGTTATGTAAATACTCAATTAGTTTTTT
>JAYTUQ010000179.1:0-6920 GCA_043744455.1 Saprospiraceae bacterium
AGATTGAGCCGAAGTGGTGGAATTGGTAGACGCGCTGGATTCAAAATCCAGTGAGGGCAACCTCGTGCGGGTTCGATTCCCGCCTTCGGTACGGCAAGCTGTAATTCATTGGAAACAATGTTTTACAGCTTTTTTTTTGTAGAATTTTAATATTCATAAACTTGATTTTTCGCCATTGACATACAAAACAATCAAGTTTTCTGCCGTTAAATCCGCCATAACAGCTTGCATTTTACCACTGGTGAAAGCATCTTCAACGCTCAAACCGTTTGCTAAACCAAAATAGAAACCTACGGCAAACGAAATAGCAATATCATCTTTGATAGCATGTGCCGTACCAACGACGTAAGGAATAGACTTACCAACAACCTTTGCCTGTGATTCGGAGTGACAGGAGTTAAAAACAACAACTTCAATAGGAATTTTCAGTTTTTGAACCGCATTTGAAAAAATATAATCTAATGCTTTGTCTTCAATCACTTTCATGCCAAGCATATCGTTGTCGAAAACAATGATGCCGCCCGTTTTTGTATAGTTTTTAGGCAAACCAATGCCGCGAGTACCGTTTTCATTATCATTTTCACCGCCATTTACTGAGGGGTCTTTACCATGACCACTAAAATGAATGACATTGGGTTTTTGAATAATAAATAATTTAGGCATTTCGGCAGCACTCAAAAACTTAGCCGTTGGAAAGCGAAAATGTCCTTCCAACTCGACAGAAATACGGCTGTGCTCAATTTCTAATTGCAATAACTGAGTACCTGGCGGGTTGGCACCCATAAAAAGAACGGTTTTTACTGAGGGGTTATGATTAAACAATAATGTTTGCGCACCAACGGGTTGAAAAGGTTGATTCGCTGATTTTAAGCCATTTGAAGGGGAAACATTGTCACTGACAACAGCAACAAGTTCTTCTAAAACCATTTCCTTACGACGGTCTTTGTCGTTTATTCTTTCAATGATAGCAACTTTCAAAGCCAAACTAAAACTACCGACTTTGAGGGCTTTAACCATAATAAGCCATTCTGTTGCTTCATTTCTATCAATAAATTGTTCTTTTTGAGAGATAAATTGGATATTAAAAGCATTTTCACCGCTAAGGTCAATGAGGTCAATCTCCATAATTTCGGAGACTTGTACTGTTTTTATGACTTCATCAGTAAAAGTATCTGTTTCCTTTTTTAGTTGTTTTTTATCAAATGCTAAACGGACGATGCACTTGGTTTGAACGCCTAACTGCATCTTATCGGGTATGTTATATAGGATTCCACCTTCTTTTTCAGACTTTGTTTTTGATTTCTTTACTGGTTTAACGATTGCAGATGGGCGCACAACCCTTACGGGGGAGTCGTCGAGACGGACGGGTGGCTTTGCTGATTTTTTAATGCGTGCAATGTCTATTTTTAAACTATCAAAGGTAGGTGAAGATTCTTCTGAGTGCATAGGATTGCTCATTTGACTTTTTTCAAACTCAGGCGGTTCGGCCATAGTAGCGCACTCTTCTTCAATATAAGTTATTTGTTCTTTTGATATTTGTAAAAGATAAAATTCGAGCGTTTTTACTATTTCTTTCTCATCCGATTGAATTCCGTCATCAGAAAAAGCACCTTTTACATGATTTATTTTAAAATCGGCATAACCAATTTTGAACTCTTCTATCTGTTGCAGCGAATTTGACTCCCCTTTTTGAATAGCAAATTCTATCAATAATTGAATGGCTTTGTCGTAAGATTTTTCGTCAATAGCTTGACGAATTTGCTTAATGATACGTTCCCATTTGTTCTTTTTCATGAAAATTTTATTTATGCTGTTCAAAGATAAATCTTCAACAAATATAATAAAAAAAACAAGCCGATACTGAGGGGTCTCAATATCGGCTCATTTTTCAAGAAAAAATGTTTAAAAAACTATCGAATTAAGTTTAATTCACCTGATTCTACACGAATGGCATCGTCTGGCATTTTTAACTTTATAACATAGACATATACATCAGAAGCCAGTTCAGTGCTGCCTTTTTTGCCATCCCAACCTTTGTAAGTTGCGCTATTGAGTACAGTTGAATTGTTTTCAGTATAGACTTCAGCACCCCAACGATTGAAGACTTGGAATGAAATGATTTCAATACGACCTTTCCAGAAGCGTGGACGTGCATTCGTCGGTGCAGGTGGGAATAGGTCGTTGAAAATAGGGCCAAAATTGCCGTTTATGGTATCACCATTAGGCGTAAAGGCATTTGGAATATCATATTTCGGATAACGTATAAAAATTTGAATAGCCGTATCCTTTTTACAACCCGTTGTTGAATTGACCGAAACTGTATAAGCCCCCTCAGTCAAAGGCTTGATATTGACCGTTTGCGTTGAACCCAATGTTGTGCCATTTACCGACCAATTGAAGGTTGGTGCGGTAAAATTGCCCGACAAAATGGCGTTCAAAGTAACAGGTGTCCCTTGGTCGAGCAGTCTATCCGCACGGAAAGTATCGGGCGAAATGCGTACAAAGAAGTTCGGAATAGACGTTACTTTGGTTGAAGCGGACACATTACATTTACCATTTCCATAGGTATAAGTAACTGTGTATGTACCACTTATATTGGTGGTCGGATTAATGGCTGCTGTCGTTTGTCCTGTATTCCATCGAATGGTACCACCTCCTAAATTATTAGAAGCAGTAGCGGTCAAAGTCAAAGGAAGCCCCGCGCAAATACTGGCATCGGGCGTTACTGTCAAGGTTGCTGTTGCAACTTTTACATCAACAGAACTTGTATTCGAGCAACCATTAGAGCCAGTAATAGTTACTGAATAAGTGCCCGATGCAGCGGGTGTCACAGTGGGTGCAGACGCTGTACTCGTATAGCTATTGGGACCTGTCCAACTATAGGTATTTGACGTATTTGGTGAAGTATTCAAAGTGATAGAACTGTCCTTACAAATCGTTGGATCGGTTGGGAATGTCACCGTTGGAAAAGCCTTAATAGTAATGGTTGTTGTTGCCGAACCTGGACAATCACCCACTTTGGCAGTTACAGTATAACTATTGGCACCAACAATTGTGGGCATAACATTAATAGATGTTTTGCCATCGCCACTTGATATGTCACCTTGCGGTCCTTTCCATTTCCAATCTTTAACATTTGGTGTAACTGATGATGCTGTCAATACAATGTTGACACCATTTGGCGTATTACAAATGGCTGTATCGCGCGGTAACAATACAATGACTGGATTTGGATTGACATTAACTTTCGTACTATCTATCTGACGGCACACACCGTTTTGCATTAAGCGTTTATAAGTACGCGTCGAATCAGCCGAAAGTACGATATTATACAATGAGTCAGGCGTCACCGTCCCTTGCGTAGGTGTCCACTTGAAGGTAATACCTGGGAACAAGACAGGCTCGAATACGGGCGAGCGCAGTAAAATCAGCGTACCCACACAGACAGTGGTGTCTTGTGGTAATATATTGGTAGGTTTTGGCAACGAATCCACATAAACTTCAGTGGAATCCCGACGCGTACAACCTGGTAAAGAAACCGTAATAAAATATAATGTCCGCCGACTGGGGTTAATCGTAACGGAGGTCACGGAATCCGTTGGCAATGAAAAGTCTTTATTTGAACCCCATAACGCTTTTAAGCCCAATGGCGTGGTTGCTGCTTTCAAAGTCAAAGGCACACCGAGACAAATGCGAATACTGTCAACGGTATCAATTTTTGCAGTCAAGTTTACGCCTGTTACGATTATCGTATCACGGGTGACGCAATTACCAGGATTGGTTGCCGTCAAAATATAAACCTGTCTGCCTGCTGCAACCGTGACCGTTGGATTCGGCGTAGTGCCGCTGCTCAAACCAGTGAGATTACTCCATGAATACGTTGTATTGGCTTGTATATTTGTCTTACCTATCTGAATTTTTTCATCTTTACATAATGTCGTATCTTTTAAAGCACGCATCAACACAGGTGGTTGAAATAGGTTGACAATAACACTATCTTTAGATCCAGCTACACAGCCCCCTGCGCCACCTGTAACAGTCACATAATATTTTATAGAAGTTGTAGGCGAAACGAGTGGATTATTACTGGTCAAAACCGAAATAGGTGTAGAAACCCAAGTATAAAGTGCCGTAGCATCGAAACCAGGTTTCAATAAGTTGAAAGTAGAACCCACACAGACATTTGTATCACGCGTTACTTTAGGCGACGTAATAACTTGATAAGAGGCAATTTGACCTCCAGTAACTGTAATGGTAACAGTATCTTTTAAAATACAATTAGGTGTTGTTAAAGACACTATAAACGTATGTGTTTCATTAGTATTTGTTGTATTGGTTGCTTTGAAAGTAGGAGCAGGACAATTGATACAGCTCAACTCTGATAGATGACCTGTGGTTGAAGTCCAAGACCAAATGCCGCCAATACTGAGGGGGTAAACGACACCTGCATCAAAAACCAATTCTTGACCACGGCAAACAGTTTGATTCAATATATCTTTAACGGCAAATACCCCAACATTGACAACTTTTGGCGAAATACGGCAAGTACCTTGAATAGAGACATTGTATGCCGTGGTTGCAGTAGGACGTGCTGTCGGGCGTGCTGCCGTGTCACTGCTCAAACCTGCGCTGGGTTTCCATTGATAGGTAATACCACCTGTTGCGAATAGCTGGGCTGTACCGCCTGGGCAAATAACAGTATCGCGTCCTGCTTCAAATCTTTCAGAAACGGTGTTATTTAAAACGCCATTATCCGTTCCCCCGAAATTCAAACGAACACCGTTGCGACCCACACTGCCATTAAAATCATTTATCCAAATAGCGTAGTATTTTCCTTGTTTAACATTCAAACGGCGCACCATACCATCGAATAAATCTGGTGCTATTGAACCAATACCTTCGCAAGTATCTGTTACAGTAACCAATTGTCCCGATGTATTGATATAGGTATCTGCCATCCCTGTTTGTCGGTTGGGTGTAGCAGTACCGACGCCATAAGAACTTCTAAGTGGAACATTGTTCTTTGTAAAATTACAAATTTGACCTAAACTATCCATTGCACCGTACACATTGAAGTCAATATCGAATGTTGCATCACTACCCAATGGGCTAATTGTAAAACCGAATTTACCATCGGCTTTAGCTTGGAAATATAAAAAGACAAAATTATAACGTCCTACACCCCCTAAGCCTGCAATACAACCTGCATTTGTTGCACCTGCTCTAAAGAATGTTGAATCTCCCTGAACCGATAAATCCAAAATGATATCAGAAGGGTTCTGGTTTGAACAGTCATTCAATGTCAATGCTTTAGCACAAGAACCAGCATTCGGCAATCGATTCAAACAAGGGATGGTGTCAATCAATATATTATAAGGCATACAAGCTTCACGACGTGAAACCACAAAATAGTAGTCACCAGGTGCGTCTAAGGTGACGTTCAAAGCTGAAATAGTATCGCGTGTGGTATTTATTGCGCCCGTCTTTATACAAGTTGCGCCGGGTGTACCGGGACAACCGAGGTAAATCCCAAAATTTGCGCCCGAGAAAATGGTTGGAAAAGGAAAGACATTAGGCGGAACTATCGTAGGCATACCTGTCAAAATCACTTGAATACACTGCGCCCCAGCTGATGTGTATTTATAAATATGGTCTTTACCTTGCAAAAAATCATTCGCAGCAGAAGGTGTACAAGGACCCGATGTGACCCCGTTTAAATTGTCATTACAGGTCGTCGCTCCTTGTTTGCTGAATGGCAAAGATGGTATGAGGTCAGGCGCGGCACAAGAAGTCGGTTGCTGTGTATTACACGTCAACAGCGACCGCCAAGATGCCTTAAAACCACGAGCAACAACGGCTTCATCTGAGTAAAACTTCAGTTGAACCCAGTCTGTCCGCAATTGCAAAACGATAGGACCCCTATTCGTTGAGTAGGTTATGCGGTCAAGTATAATACCTGTTCTACCGTCAATTACGACCAATGAATCATAATTAGACTCTATATTGAAAGAGTCTATCGTCAACTCAATACAGCCCGTAGCCGTAGGACGGATATTGAATGTATAGCCACTTTGGCTATTACCATAATTGGCATCGGGTCCGCCTGAATCATACACCGTACCGACACATGCCGTTGTCGTTTGTGGAATCGGACGCATATTATATATAGGGTCAATCGGTTCAATACAAACCGTAAAACGCCCACCTATATCTGTGCTCAAAAAGCTTCCCACTTGGATGAAATACGTCGTTCCTGCACGCATACAACCTGCATCAAGACTTATAGCATTTGTATCGCGAGTCACAAGACGTGTACCGCAATATTCCTCGAATAAGCCTGTACCACAATCACCGATATACATGGCGACTTGCGGATTTTTGATGCTATCTGCCGCCGCAACACCGCGTATCGTGATTCGATAGTTTAAATTGCCACCTACTGAGGGGGTCGTAAACTTGAACCATACGTCTTTAAAACCCCTTAAACCGTTGAAACAGCTTGGATTTGGTGAATTAGATGTGCCTAATGCATCATTTGCGCCCACATTGGTATACTCAGTCGTTGGGCAAATGCCACCCGGTGCGATAGATGTGAGCGTGATAGCACCCGAACAATTGTCGTTCAAGGGTTGTGCAAAGGCAAGGTTTGCCAATAAAAGAAAAATTGGGAAGGTTAGAAATTGCTTCATACGAAGTAAATGTTTATAAAACATATAAATCGGAATTTTTTAACGACGCAGTATGCTTCGCAAAATGTTTAGAAAATTATTATTCAGTAAATGGATAACGAATAATTGATAATGGATAATGGATAATTTTATTCAATGGAGTCGCCCGTAAAAAGTTGACAAAAAGGAATAGAAAATTTAACTCGATTAGAGTAAATTTTTTCTTTAGACAAGGTATTTAAAATTAAGCAA
>JAYTUQ010000180.1:0-6891 GCA_043744455.1 Saprospiraceae bacterium
TGATTCTGTAAAAAAAAGCCTCGATAGCGAGTGGAGTCGCTCCGAGGCTGAATGTAAAACAACCAGTTAATTATTTCACAATTCGCCGCAAAGAAAATGAATGGGCATCAATTTACAAAAGATACCGATTCATTCCATTCTTTTAAAGACGTTAAAGTCTTGAACCAGACATCGAATCAGTGAAATTATGTAAAAAATGAAGCTCTAACACGGCTTTGATTACAACTTCGCAGTATGGAACCATACTGAGGGGAGCAAATTTTATTGTCTAAATCAAACTCTTTTCAAGTCATCATTTAAAATAACGTCGCTTTATGATTAACAATCAGCAACCATTGAGTTCTCTCAAAATTTTCAGCATCAACAGTGTCCAAATGCGGACTTTTCACATCACTTGGCTGACCTTTTTTGCTTGTTTTTTCGGATGGTTCGGGCTTGCACCTTTGATGCCAACCATTCGTCAGGATTTAGGCTTAACGAAACCTCAAATCGGCAATATTATCATTGCTTCAGTTTCTGCAACAATCATTGCACGCCTTTTTATTGGTCGCCTTTGCGATACTTGGGGACCACGAAAAACTTATACGAGTTTATTGCTTATTTGCTCAATTCCCGTTTTCTTAGTCGGATTGGCTAATAGTTACGAGACTTTCTTGCTGTTTCGCTTGGCAATTGGGGTCATTGGGGCTTCTTTCGTCATCACGCAATACCATACATCGGTCATGTTTGCACCCAATATCAAAGGGACTGCCAATGCCGTAGCAGGTGGGTGGGGCAATCTTGGCGGTGGCGTAACCAATATCGTTATGCCTATGGTTTTTGCCTTAATTGTTGGATTGGGCTACACTGCACATGATGCTTGGCGTTTGGCGATGATTCTGCCAGGCACTTTGTTGCTCGTGTGTGCTTTTCTGTATTATCGTTACACGCAAGACTCGCCCGAAGGCAACTATGCAGATATACGCCGCAACACCCCCTCAGTAGAAAAGGCAAATCCGCTTGAAGTATTAAAGGATTGGCGTGTTTGGGCATTGACTTTTGCTTATGCTGTATGTTTTGGTATGGAAATAACTTTTGATAATGTTGCTGCTTTGCACTTTGTAGACACGTTTCACCTCAACCAAGGCATGGCAGGTATTCTCGCAGGTTCATTTGGTATGATGAATCTTTTTGCACGCGCTATGGGTGGCATTTTTGCAGATAGAATCGGAAAAAAACATGGTTTGGCAGGGAAAGGTTGGCTTTTAGCAGGATTTCTTGCCTTAGAAGGTATTGGTTTGATTCTATTTTCAGGTGTTACAGCCTCTTTAACATTAGCCATTGTTTCCATGCTGTCATTCGCCCTTTTCTTAAAAATGGCAAACGGTGCAACCTATGCGATGACGCCTTTTATCAATACAAAAAATATTGGTTTAGTCGCTGGCATCGTCGGTGCAGGTGGCAATATTGGTGGCATGACTATGGGCTTTTTGTTTAAAAATCCAAATCTGGGTTATGGTACTGCTTTCTTCTATATCGGTTGTGCGGCTATAGTTGTTGCTGCTTTGATTGGCATAACAAAATTCATAAAAGTTGACACTGTCTCTAAACCTGTTGAAAAAATAGAAGAAGAAGAATTAGAAGTGGCTATTTAATAAAGTCTTATGTTCTTAACTTAAACTTCTAAACGCATTTATTATATACATACAAAATTTATTTATTAATTTTTATTAATTGAACGAAATTACTTAATTATCAATGAAAATATTCAACAAAAATATTTGTTTGTTCTTAGCTATTATCTTATTTAGCATAGAAGCAAATGCACAATTATCTATCTCTGGTCAAATCCGTCCGCGCGGAGAAATGCGTAATGGCGTAGGCACTTTGAAACTTAAAGACTTGCCTTCTGCAGGTTTTATTTCGCAACGGTCGCGTCTCGGATTTAACTACAAAATGGAAAAAGTCACCTTTGGTATGTCTATCCAAGACGTGCGGATTTGGGGGCAAGACGCTTCAACAATCAGCAACGCAGATGGCACAAAATTAAGTGTTCATGAAGCTTGGGCAGAGGTGAATTTATCAGACAGTATCGGTTTATCGGTCAAATTAGGTCGCCAAGAATTACTGTACGACGACTCCCGTTTGTTGGGCAATCTCGATTGGCTACAACAAGCCCGCCGCCACGATGCCGCTGTTTTCAAACTCAATAAAAAGGGTTGGCAAGTGGATTTAGGCTTGGCTTTCAACCAAAATACCGATGCTTTTGGTGTGACAGGTACTTTTTATACCGCGGGCAACACCCCTCAGTATTTAGCCAATTCTAAAGGCAATTTAACAACCATTCCTTCAGGTTTTGTGCCTGTCAATGCCAAAGGCGTTCCCGTTTTAAACGGCAATCCTTCAACAAATGGCGGCGTTCAGATGTACAAAACGATGCAATATCTGTACGCAGCTAAAAAAATAAAATCTGTAAAAGCTTCATTCTTATTGTTTAAAGATGATTTTGCAAAATACCGTCTTGATACTTTGAAAACTACAGACGGTGGCACTTTGGCAGGTCGTCGTTACGATGTTACAGGCAAAAACAGCCGTATCACAGCAGGCGTTTTGCTGAATGGCACGCTCAAAAAAGGGTTCAATTATACACTTGGTTACTACTATCAAGGCGGCAAAAACCGTGATGGTGTTGACCTTTCAGCCTACAATGCAACCGCTTATTTGGGTTATACAAAAGGTAAATTCACTGTTGGATTAGGTTATGACATCGTTTCTGGAAATGACTTGACTGACGTTACTAATACAAAAGACAATAAATTTGACCCGCTTTACGGCACGCCCCACAAATTTTGGGGTCTCATGGATTATTTTTATGTCGGTACAGGCGGCGTTGCAGCGGGTTTGTCCGATCCTTATTTGCGTCTCAAATATGCGGCATCCGCTAAATTGACAATGGGACTTGACATTCATAATTTTTCATTGGTCAACGATATGCCTAATAAATTCTCTGATGCCACAGGTAAAACGTTGGTAAACAAGCAATTAGGCAATGAGTTTGATTTCATTGTGAATTATGGGCTCAATAAATCAACCATGTTGGAATTTGGCTATTGCGTTTTGGCAGCAACAAACAGCCTTGAATATGTGAAATTGGGTTCATTGGACAAAGCAGAACACACTGCTACTTGGGCATATTTGATGGTTAATATCAAACCAGAAATATTCTCGTCGGCAGTTAAAAAGTAGAAGTTAATTAGGAATTACGAATTAGGAATTACGAAAAGAGCAACCCCTCAGTAAGAAGTCGCTTTTTCCTAATTTTTAATTCCTAATTCCTAATTATTGAAAAGTTCAGCCATTTTTATGTCAAAACCATTGATTATCAATGAAGTAAGTGTGTCTATTTTTTGATAAATGCGGCGACTCACAAATTCGCCTTCAACATTTTCATATTGTGTTACAATCTGTTTTTCAAGATTGATAACCCAATATTCTCTGACACCACTCAACTCATAGATAATTTTTTTGTAACCCATTTCTTTGGGTGTGTTTGAGGAAGAAAGAATTTCAACGACTAAATCGGGCGCACCTTCAATCTTTTTATCACCGATTAAATGTAATTGGTCATTGCTCAAAAAGAAAATGTCAGGTTGAAAGGTATCAAGTGAAGTGAAAATGACATCCATTGGCGCAGTAAAAATTTCGCCAAGTTTGTTAGAGTCAACATGATTAAACAACCTACTTGATAGGCGCATTGATATTTTTTGATGCAGAGGAATTGGAGATGGCCTATAAATAATTTGACCGTTGTGTAGTTCATAATTGCCGCTATCGGGCGGTGTTAAAAGCGCGTAATCGTCATAAGTCAGCATTTTTTGTTTTGGAATGCGTACTTTAGGGTATTTCATCACAATTTCTGGTAACATCATTTTTCTCTATTTTTTTACAAAAATAAGGTAATTTTTTTAGAAATAGTACCCCCTCAGTATTTTTTAAACAAAGCATCACATATATTATCGTGTCAAAAAAAAATACATACAAAACAACATGTTGCTACTGTGGTGTCGGTTGTGGCATGGTGGTAACGGACAATGGAAACGGCAAAATCACGGTTGAAGGGGACAAAGAACATCCCTCGAATCGGGGTTTGTTGTGTTCAAAAGGCATGAACCTGCATTATACGGCTTGGGACAAAACGGACAGATTACTTTATCCTGAAATGCGTTGGCACAAAAACGCACCGCGTGAAAGAGTCAGTTGGGATACGGCTTTAGACCGAACTGCCGCTGTTTTCAAGACTTTTATTGATAAATATGGTCCCGATTCGGTTGGTTTTTATGTGTCAGGACAAATGTTGACAGAGGAATATTATGTTGCCAACAAATTGATAAAAGGATTTATAGGCTCAAACAATATTGACACTAACTCTCGGCTGTGCATGTCCTCTGCTGTTGTCGGCTATAAATTGGCACTCGGCGAAGACAGCGTGCCTGTATGTTATGATGATATTGAGTTATCTGATTGTATCCTCGTCGCAGGTGCCAATCCTGCATGGTGTCATCCCATTATTTGGCGGCGTGTAGAAGCCCATAAAGCCGCAAACCCTTCCTTAAGAATCATTACAGTTGACCCACGCAAAACAGATTCTGCGCGCAGTTCAGACCTCCACCTTGCTATAAAACCAGCTACTGACATTACGCTTTTCAATGCTATCGCTCGCTTATTGATTGAAAATCAAGGGATTGATTATGACTTTATTACACAATATACTGAGGGGTATGAAAAACTGAAGTCCGTTGCTTTTTCAAAAACCATTGTAGAAGCGGCAGACATTTGTGGCATCGAAGTCGCTGATTTGCAACTTGCTGCTACTTGGATTGGACGTTCAAAAGGCTTTATTTCAATGTGGGCAATGGGTTTGAATCAAAGTGTTATGGGTGTTTCAAAAAATTTAAGTCTCATAAATCTCCACTTAATCACGGGTCAAATCGGTAAAGCGGGTGCGGGTCCGTTCTCCCTTACTGGTCAGCCTAATGCGATGGGTGGACGAGAAGTTGGCGGTTTGTCGAATATGTTACCTGCACATCGCAACCTTTTAGATGAAAATGACCGCCGTGAGGTTCAAGAATTTTGGGGCGGTAAACCGATATCACCTAAGCCTGGTTTGACGGCAACCGAAATGTTTGAAGCCCTTGCAGATGGGCGCATGAAGGCGATTTGGATTATGTGTACCAACCCACTCGTCAGTTTGCCTGATGTGCGTATCGCTGAAAAGGCTTTGAAAAATGCTAAATTCGTCGTCGTTCAAGATATGTCTAACCGTCCTGAAACCCTTGAATACGCTGATGTTGTGTTGCCCGCCGCCACTTGGACAGAAAAAGAAGGCACAATGACCAATTCAGAACGGCGTGTGACCTACCTCCACAAAATCACAGAACCGCCCGGCGAGGCTTTGCCTGATACGGATATTTTAATTCGTTTTGCTCACAAAATGGGTTTTGAAAAGCACTTTAATTATGCTAAAACTGAAGACGTTTTTTTTGAACATGCCGCTTTAACTAAAGATACAAACATTGATATAGCGGGTTTAAATTATAGTATTTTACAACAAAATACATCTGTTCAGTGGCCCTTTACGGAACATAAACAATTAGGCACAAAAAGATTATTTGAAGATAAAATATTTTATACGCCCAGCAAGAAAGCACAGATTCATGGTTGCGAGGATACTATTTTATCTGAAAAAACGACCCCTCAGTATCCGCTCATTTTAACGACTGGACGTATTCGCGATCAGTGGCACACGATGAGTCGGACGGGAAAAGTGAATAAACTCAATCAGCATATTCCGCAAATTTTTGTAGAAATCAATCCAAAAGATGCTTTGGAACGCGGCATTTTAGAAGATGAAACGGTTGAAATAGTCAATAGTCGTGGAACAGTTCGCGCAAGCGCAAAAATAACCGATGACATACGTGAAGGTGTTGTTTTTTTGCCGATGCACTGGGGAAAAATCAACGGTAATGATTTTGCACGTGTTAATAATGTGACAAATAACCTCGTTGACCCACGCTCAAAAGAGCCTGATTTCAAGTTTTCAGCTGTTGATGTGGTGAAAATTATTGCACAAAAAAGAAAAATAGTTATCATCGGTGCAGGGGCGGCTGCGAATGGGTTTATTGATAATTATCGAAAACTCAATGAAACGGACGAAATTCATGTGTTTAGCCGTGAAATTCACCCCTTTTATAACCGTGTGATGTTGCCCGATTATGTCAGCGGCACGCAAACATGGGAACAATTGCAAAAATTGACGGAAAAGGATTTGTTTGAAAAAAATGTCAAAGTCCACAAAGGCGTGGGCGTGAAAAAGTTGACCCCACAGTCAAAGTCCTTTGAAGACGACAACGGAACGGTTCACAACTATGATATTTTACTGCTTGGCATGGGCAGCCGTCCGAATTTGCCCAAAGATGTGCCGCAACACCTGGAAGGTATTTTTACCATGCGTACCAAATATGATGCAGATAAATTGCTCAATCAACTTTCCCCCCCGCCCCAAAGGGGAGCTGACGATACGCAAAACCTAAAACCTAAAACTCAAAACTCTATTGTTATTGTCGGTGGTGGTTTGTTAGGTCTTGAAATGGCGGGTTCTTTAAGCGAAATGGGTGTAAAAGTATCCGTTGTGCAACGTACTTCCCGATTTATGGACAGACAATTGGACGATTTAGGCAGTGCTTTGTTGCGCGAAGAGATCCTTGAACGTGGCGTTGATGCGTTTTTTAACGACCAAGTTCAAACATTTTTTGGTAAAGAAAAAATAGAAGCCGTTCGCTTACGCAGCGGTCGAAGAATAGAATGTGATGCTCTTTTGTACGCCGTTGGCACGATACCCAACATCGAGTTAGC
>JAYTUQ010000181.1:0-25818 GCA_043744455.1 Saprospiraceae bacterium
CAATAGACCGAGCCGATGGCTCTATTATTACGACAAAAATGACAAATCTTTGTGTCGCTTTTTTCACTGTAAGTTTACGGCGAACATCAAAATTTTTAAGTTTCGTAATCTTGCGCTGAAAACTCCAATACTCTTATTTTGCCCTCGATACAAATTGCTCTGCCCTCGATTAAGTTTCGTTTGCCCTCAATTAAGTTGTTTTTGCCCTCAATACAAATTGCTCTGCCCTCGATTAAGTTGTTTTGCCCTCAATACAAATTGCTCTGCCCTCGATTAAGTTTCGTTTGTCCTCGAAAAATACTTTTTTAAGACAGAAAAGTATTTTTTGCCCTCGATTAAGTTGTTTTTGCCCTCAATACAAATTGCTTTGCCCTCGATTAAGTTTCGTTTGTCCTCGAAAAATACTTTTTTAAGACAGAAAAGTATTTTTCGTCCTCGATACAAATTGCTTTGCCCTCGATTAAATTGTTTTCGTCCTCGATACAAATTGCTTTGCCCTTGATACAAATTGCTTTGACCTCAACTCTGATAATTTCATACACCAGATTTTTGGAGTGTACTCGAAAAAATAAATATATTAAGGTGGGCTCTCCTACACCTGAGCGCGTAAAACGTTCTTAAGAATAGTAGCACTAAAATTCAGAGAAATTCATGTTTCAACCACTTAAAAATCATTTTTCAGTACAAAAAACTTGTAATATTGGAAATCTATGAGATTCAATATTTATGATTTTATGTAATGTCTTATCAGTTAATAATATGTCTCATGTTTTTAAATTTGTTTGGCTACTTTTGCACCTCCATTATAAAATGACCGTTTAATATTAAAATTAATTTATTTTCTAAAACTCAAACACGATAGATAATGGGGCTTTCCAAAATAGTTAAAAAGTTATTACCTGAAAGTTGGCTTTATGAATTAACATTGAAAGAACAACATCGTAAGATGTTAAATGAAATGTCTTTAGAGGAATGGCAGAAAGCTGGTTGTCCTGCTCCGCCGCCCGCGGCTGTCAAATGGCAAGCCATGAAAGAATATGCATCAAAATATGGCGCAACACACTTTGTGGAAACTGGAACTTTTATGGGTGATACATCATGGGTGATGAAAGATATTTTTGAAAAAGTAGATACGTGTGAATTAGATGAACGACTTGCTGCAAGAGCCGTCAAAAGATTTGTAAATGAGCCAAATGTATCGGTTTGGCAAGGTGATTCTGGCCTGAAAATCGTTGAAATACTGAGGGGTATATCTTCTTCGACTGTCTGTTTATTTTGGCTGGATGGGCATTTTTTCAGGTGGTGTTACTGCCAAAGCAGATTTAAATACACCGATTTCAGCAGAGATTGACCATATTTTTAAACATGCAAAACATCATGTTATCCTCGTCGATGATGCCCGTTTATTCTTTTCTGATGAAGCAGATTATCCAAGTTATTCGGAATTTGAAAAACAGATTCGTTTGTATAACCCTTCTGCATCTATTGAAGTTAAAGATGATATAATTCGTATTGTTCCAAACTAAGTAATTGAAAATCAATAAAATATAATTGTGGTTAAAGAATTAGCTTTTATCGTAAAACCGATTTTAAATATCATCGCTTGGTTTCTCAAATTAAGCCGACACAATATCTACTACCTCGTTGACAAACCTCTACGCAAAGAAATTCAAGAAGTCAGCCAATCGGTTTTCGCTTATCAACACATCGAAAATGCTATTTGGCTGGCTAAAAATCGCTTCGATTCTAAAAATGGTATTATTGCTGATGTCGGTGGTGGTACAGCTACAACGGCATCTATTTTTTCAAAGAATTTTCCACAACAAGATATTTATGTTTTTGAACCCATAAAATCAAGTTTTCAAGATATTGAAAAAGCTTCTGATAGAACCAACCGATGGCAATTGGTTAATAAGGCTGTTGGTAGCACTATCGGTACTACTGAAATTAATATTGCGGGACGTGTTACGGCTTCTTCATTATTGGAAATGGGTGGTGATACTGAGGGGTATTATGGTGAAGTTTTGAAAACCCAACGTCGTGAAACCATCGAAATAACAACGCTTGATACGGCTTTGCCAAAAGATAAATCAGTCGATATTTTAAAAATGGATGTTCAAGGTTTTGAATTAGAAGTCTTGCGAGGCGCAACAGAAACCTTGGTTCGAACACATGTTATTGTTTTAGAAATCAATAATCACGATGGGTTCAAAGGCGCACCTACTTATTTTGAAATAGACGATTTTATGCGCAATAACAATTTTGAGCTTTTTGATTTATTGCCCAATTACCGTGAAGCAGGTAAATTATATGATTGGGATGCTATTTATGTCAACAAATCTCTTCGAAAATGAAAATCGCTATTTTAGAAATTACAACATATGGACATTATACACTCGTCGAATCCATTGCTAAAATATATGCTTCTGTTGCAAGCAATGAGATAATGATTTTTACAACAAAAAAAGGAGAAGAAGCTTTACAAGGTATTGATAATGAACAAATTAAAACGCTTGTGGTGGATGAACCTATTGAAACTTTCTTTAAAAATATACAAGGGTTTGATAAAATTTTTATTCCAACACTAGAATCATATTCGCGTACTCCTTATCATATAATGCAAGTTTTTTTAAAAATAAATTTTAATTGCCCAATTTATTATTTCATTCACAATGTCGATTTTTGGTTTCAGCAATCCATATTTGATAAAATCCGCAATGTCCTTTATCGTCTTTCCAATGTTAATGACTTCATTTATCGCTTAAAGGTTTACTTTAAATATGCTTCTATAAATGAGCGAATTATTCAAAAAGTAAAACTATCAGGTGGTAAATTAGTAGCTTTGACGGATGCTGTTGGGCAAGAATTAGCAAAATACGTCGGTCTTGAAAACGTTGCAATTATTCCCTTTTCTATTTTTGATGAACAAATCACCGATAAAAGTTCCGAAAATGCACGGCTCCGTGTTTGTATCACTGGACTTTTAAACACAACCCGACGTGATTATGATTCTGTGTTCAAAATGATAAAAGAAAATGAAAATTTCTTTAAATCAAATATCGTTTGGGATTTTCTCGGCGGTAATCCTCATAATTATGAAAGTCAACAATTGGTCGAGAAAATCCAAGTTTACCAAAAATTGGGTCATGATATTCGATTTTATGAAGATTATTTTTTAAGTATGCAAGATTACGATACTAACCTTTCTCATGCTGATTTAATCTTAGGTAATATGCACATGCAACAAGGTGTGAACTCTAAGTATGGTAAATCAAAAGAAACAGGCATCATTTTTACAATGATAAAAGCTGCCAAAGTAGGTATTTTACCGTCTGAATATCCAGCAGATGAGGCGCTTAAAACATCTATTTTAACTTTTAAGAGTTATGAAGATGTGGCTATCATTTTAAAAAAACTCATTGAAAATCGTGAAGAACTAAAACATTTGAAAATAGCTGCACACAGAAATTCCAAAAAATTTACCCCCCTCAGTATTTATAAACGTTTAGAATCACACAAATAGGATGGGCATCATCAAACGTCAAAGCATCAAAAATAGCCTTGTGAGTTACCTTGGCGTAGGCATCGGTGCCATTAGTTCCATTTTTATCTATACGCTGATTGACAAAACGGATATGGGCATCATTCAGTTTGCCATCAGCACAGCCGCTTTTTTCGCGCCCTTTGCGTCCTTTGCATCGAGTATGACAGCGACCCGTTTTTACCCTTTTTTCAAAACCGAAGATGGCAAAGACAATGGTTTTCTACCTCTTTTGACTGTTTTTACTTTGATTTCAAGCCTTTTTTTTGTTGGTTTGATTTATTTTTTTAGAAATGACTTAGCGTCATTGTTCCAAAAAGACAGTGAACAGTTTCTCAATTCCTTGCATTTTATCTTGATTTTTACGGTGCTTGTGGCATTGTCAACCTTGTTTATATCCTTTGCTGCCAATCAAAGCCGTATTGTTGTACCCTCCATTTTTCAAAATTTATTGCCTAAAATAGCGCAACCGACCCTTGTTCTATTGTATTTCTTCGGTGTCATTGGTTTTGCCACCTTATTTAAAGGCTTGGCATTTACCTTCTTTTTGATGCTGATGGGTGTTGTCGGCTATGTCTATTTTCTAAGAAAAAACAGTTTTCAATCGTCCATACTGAGGGGGAGTTTTTTGATGAAAAAACATGCGCGCGACATGTTTCGTTTTTCAAGTTTTAACTTCTTCATCGTCATGGGCAGTGTTTTTGCGCAACAAGCAGACAAATTGTTCATTGCACCTATGCTTGGATACGAACAATTAGCCATTTTTGGATTTGGGGCAATGATAGCCGAAGCAATTGACGTGCCTCGTAAAGCTTTGTCAGGCATCGCGCAACCGTTGATTGCGGCTTCAATTGCTAAAAAAAATTGGGTACATATCACTGAAATTTATCGAAAAACGGCTTTGTTGCAAGTCATTGCAGGGGTTTTTCTATTGGCAGGTGTATGGGCGTGTGCCGATTTGTTATTTGATTTAATGATAAAGAACGGAGAAGCTTATCGGACAGGAAAATGGGTCATTTTAATACTCGGTTTGTCCCGCTTGGCAGATATGGCGACGGGCACAAATGCTGAAATTATCACCTTTTCAGAGCATTATCGCTTCAATTTCCGCTCATTTGCGACGATGGCTGCCTTGAATATTGTTTTGAATTTAGCACTAATTCCCATTATGGGCATCGAAGGTTCAGCTTTGGCAACACTTATTTCTATCGTTTTGGTCAACCTCTGGCGTTTGTTTTTTATCAAACAAAAAATGGGCATTCACCCTTGGGACAAACGTATGTTATGGGTCATGGCATTCGGCTTGTTGGCTTGGTTTGCGGCTTATATGACCCCCTCAGTATATTTAACTTTTTTACCAAAAATAGGCAATGCCTTTGCCAATATTGTTATCAAAGGTTTGATTGTCAGCATTTTGTATGGTTTTCTTATCCTTCGATTTAAGGTTTCTGAAGATGTCAATGCTGTTTTTGAGGGTATGAAATCACGCATGTTAGCGCTTTCAAACAAGAAAAAATAGCCCCCTCAGTATTTTAACCCAAAAGTTAAATATGAGGAGGCTATTTTTTTCTAAAAGAAACGACAGTTTAACGCATCAACGACTTACCTGGATAAACTGCCATAGTACCCAATTCCTCCTCAATACGAAGCAATTGATTGTATTTAGCGATCCGGTCGCTGCGGCTTGCCGAACCTGTTTTGATTTGTCCACAATTCAAACCAACGGCTAAGTCAGCAATCGTCGTGTCTTCAGTTTCACCTGAACGGTGACTCATAACACTTGAGTAACCATGACGGGTTGCAAGATTGACCGCGTCGACAGTTTCAGAAAGAGAGCCAATTTGGTTTACTTTGACGAGGATGGAGTTGGCAATATTATTGGTAATACCTTGTTGTAGGCGTGTCACATTCGTGACAAATAAATCATCACCAACCAATTGCATCCGATTACCGATTTTTTCAGTTAGGCTTTTCCAACCAGCCCAATCATCTTCTGCCAAACCGTCTTCGATGCTTAAAATAGGGTATTTGTTGCTCCAATCAACCCAAAACTCCACCAATTCTTGTGAAGTCATTTGTTGACCTGATGATTTTTTGAAAACATACATGCCTGTTTCTGCATTGTAGAGTTCACTCACTGCGGCATCCATTGCTATCATCACATCCACGCCTGGTTTGTAACCCGCTGCTTCGATGGCTATCAAGACTGTTTCGATGGCTTCAACATTGCTTTTGATGTTTGGCGCAAAACCGCCTTCATCGCCCACGTTTGTTGAATAACCTTTCTTTTTCAAGACATTTTTCAAAGCGTGAAATATTTCAACACCCATCCGTAAACCTTCTTTGAAAGTTTCTGCACCGACAGGCATGACCATAAACTCTTGAAAATCAATAGAATTATCAGCGTGTTCGCCACCATTCAAGATATTCATCATCGGCACAGGCATAACGTGCGCATTAACGCCGCCAATATAACGATATAAAGGCTGATTGGACTCACGAGCCGCTGCTTTTGCAACTGCCAAGCTGACACCAAGGATAGCATTTGCACCCAATTTGCCCTTGTTGGGCGTGCCGTCCACATCAATCATCAATTTGTCAATCAGACGTTGTTCAAACGCATCAAGACCATGTAGAACATCGCTGATTGTTGTATTAACGTTATTGACGGCTTCCAAAACACCTTTGCCGAGGTAACGAGACTTATCGCCGTCACGGAGTTCAACAGCTTCATGTGTGCCTGTTGAAGCACCAGAGGGCACGGCAGCTCTACCAATAAAACCGCCTTCGGTCATGACTTCAACTTCAATAGTTGGATTGCCACGCGAATCGAGAATCTCACGTGCGTGTACGTTCAGAATTTCACTCATTTATTAAGTTTGATTTTTTATAAGAAATAGACATCATTTAGTTGATTTAGTTTCAACAGCCCCTCTATGACTCAAGCATGAGTAAGCAATACAAGTATAGATAGTGATATTTGGTAAGACGCGCAAAGATAAGATTTTGAATCTATATCAAGTATTTACGGCAATAAAATTCTTAATTTTACTAAAAAAGCCCTTGTTTGTCTTATTTACGCAGCCCATGTAATATGGATAAAAAACGGTTTTTGTATTTCCAAACCCTAAAATAAGGCGTCAGAGTGGCGTTGAAACCCCTAAAAAAAGATTCTACACCTTGCAACATTGAGCCTTCAAAGTCGAAAAAATCAAGCCCTTGTGTTTTGGTATCTTGAATGGCTTGACATAACAATAAATAGGTCGCGCCCTGTTTACGCCCGTTTTCAGACGTACCACCCGCCAAATAATAACCTGTGTTTCTATCCAAAACAATGTAAACAGCCGCTTCAACGACCCCCTCAGTATTTTCAGCAAAATATATTTTTCTTTGATTGTTTTTTTTCAAAAACACATCAATATTGTGCCAAATAGAGTTGGGTACAGGGTTTTTTAGTTTTTGGCGATTAAACGTTAAAGTATTGATTGCCAAGAATTTATCTAAATCGTTGGATTCTTTGATTTGATACTGCTGCTTCGCTTTGCTTATATTTCGTTGTGTATTTTGATTAAAATTAGAAAAAAGACCATCCGTGTTTTTTAAATCTAACCGATAAGTATAACGTGTTGTTTGCTGAAAACCCGCCCAGTAAAAGGGTTGCCAATCTGTCAAATCGATTGAAAAACGAAAATGGGCAAAATGATAAGGTGGTAAATCAAGAATCAATGCTTCAAGTATTTTTTTGGTATAATGATAATATTCAGATTGTTTTTGAAAAGCTATTTCTCTAATCCATATACCACAAAAAGGTGATAAAAGGGGTTCACTCAACACAGTTAAACCCCATTTTCGCTTCATTTGGAAGGTCAAAGCACCGATTATTTGCCCTTTTTTATCTTTTGCCAAAACAACTTCCCAAGATGACCCCTCAGTAATAACGGCATCTAACCACCCATTTTGCATAAAAATAGGCATAGATTCTTCTGTTTGACAGAGTTCGATAAACGCCCTTTTATTTTGTTCCATATTACTTTACCAAAATTTTCTTAGTATTTAAAATAAAAAAGATAAACAAAATTCTCGAATTTATGGCAAAAATAATCATCTTCGCCGCCTAAACAACAAGAATGTATGAAATCTAAAACCATTGATATCATCAGTGTAGGAGAACTGCTGATAGATATGATTTCTATTGATTTTGCCGAAAAGATAGATGAAGTTGAGCACTTTAAACGCATTATCGGCGGTAGTCCAGCCAATTTAGCGATGAATATGCACCGTTTAGGCAATAATGTTCGTCTCGTTTCAACAGTTGGCAAGGACGATATGGGCAATTTTTTGATGGAATATGTCAAAAAATTAGGCTTAAACACCTCATTGATGCGCCAAACAAATGTGCCTACAACCTTAATATTGGTCAGCCGTTCCAAGAATGTCAGCAATTTTGAAGCATATCGATTTGCAGATACGCATATTTCGAAGAGCCAAATGCCTGATAAGATTTTAAGTCAAACAGCTATTTTTCACACCACTTGTTTTGCATTGTCTCAAAGACCTTCGCAGACGCATATACTGAGGGGGGCTAAACGTGCCGTTGAATTGGGGTGTCAATTGAGTATTGATGTCAATTACGCGCCTAAAATTTGGGAAAATAGGGCAGAAGCACAACGCATCGTTGCAGCGTATTGCGAACAAGGTGCTTATGTAAAAATAAGCGAAGTAGATTGGGAACGTTTGTATGAAAATCAATTGTCTAACCCAGCGGCGGCGGCTGAACATTTTCTACAATTAGGTGCTAAAAATGTCTGCGTCACTTTGGGCGGCGATGGGTGTTTTGTTGCTGACATGGAGGGGGGGCATTTTCTCCCTGCGCGGAAAGTAGAAGTAAAAGATACAACAGGTGCGGGAGATGCTTTTTGGTCAGGTTTTCTAACGGCGCGTTTAGATGGATATTCCGTTTTAGATGCAGCAAAAGCGGCGCGACGTATGGCAGAATTAAAATTGGAGCATTTTGGTCCGCTGCCTACAACAGTTTCAAAATCAAGTATTTATGAAGATATAAATTAATGGATAATGGAAAGTGGATAATGTCAACTATCCACTATCCATTATCAGTTATCCACTGTAATAAAACGGGTGTTAAAATCTCATGTTTGCCTTCAAAAAGGGTGTAATTCATTTCCAAATTTTGGTTTTTGGCAAATCCTAAATGCCACTTAATCCGTTCTTGATTGATGAATTTATCGTCATCACCTACAATGAAGTCAATTTTTTTTGTTGAAAAATAATCTTTAAATGGTTGATAATCAAGGTCTTCTGGCAACAAACCGCCCCATAAAATGAGATTGTCAAATTTTGGTTGACCCCTCAGTATCCACCTCAATTGTGTCGCACAACCTTGTGAAAAACCGAACAAAATGATTTTAACTTTGGGCGATAAACGTGCTGTGAAGAGTTGATAAAGGTGTGTCAAATAATTAGAATAGTCTTCAATTTCATCTAATCGGTCATTTTTAGTCATCCAACTGGCACCCACTTTATTGGTTTGAAATTCCCAATAGAAGCGATTCAAGGCTTCGGGTGCAACGATAAAATGCTCTTTATTGTCTAAAATTTCAAATTTTCTGATGATATGATTGGCTAATTGTCCATAGCCATGTGTCACAAACCAAAAGTATTTGACCTTCTCCGTTAGTTGACCTAATGTGTAGTAATGTGCGGTTTTTGAGACTTTTAGCTTGTGATGTTCCATGTTTGAGCTATAAAAAGATAATGATGTTAGGGGAATTTTTCAAAATTCCCCTAACATAAACCGATTAAACGTTTTGTTTAAAACCAATCTTATGCCCTCTTGTGCCGAACCATAAAATATAAGTGTAACAAACAAGCATGATAAGTAGAAATGATGCACGGAAATCAAGCCCGAAACCCGATTTTTCATACAACCAACCATAAAAAGGCGGAATCAAAGCACCACCAACGATGCCCATAATAAGCAAAGCTGACCCTGTATTTGTGAAGCGACCAATATCGCGAATACCCAATGGGAATATAGCGGGCCACATAACCGCATTGGCAAAGCCTAATGATGCCAAACAAGCCACCGCTATCGAATCACTCGAAATGTATGTGCCAACCGTCAGAATCATACCAAGTATGGCGGAAATAGCCAACCATTTTTCTTGTTTGATGTATTTAGGAATCAAAAAGATACTCAAACCATACCCTAATAACAAACCAACAAGACCAAAAGTGGTAAAAAACTTATATTGGTCAGTCTTGAAACCTAAGTTTTTACCATAAGTCGTAATCAAATCACCTGCCATGACTTCTGCACCGACGTACATAAATATTGCCAATGCGCCCAACCAAACATGCGGGAATTGTGTAATACTGGTCTTTGTACGAGAAAATTCTGTATCGCCATCTTCCGAAACTTGTTCTGATATATCTGGCAAAGAAGAACGTTTGATGACAAAAGCAATGATTAATAAAAATATTGTCATGGCAGTATAAGGCATAATGACACGGCTCGACAATTCATTGAGTAAACCAGTTTTTACAGCTACATCCGTTGTCGTATCTATTTGATTTTGAATAGCATCAACGTTTTTAAGTAGCACCGCACCAAACATCAAGTTGGCAGCAATACCTGCTAATTTATTGCATATTCCCACAATACTTATACGTGTTGCAGCTGATTCGATGGGTCCTATGACACTTAAATATGGGTTTGAAGCGGTTTGTAACAAAGCTAAGCCCATGCCCTGGATGAATAGACCTGTTAAAAACATCGGATAACTGCGGGCTTCGGCGGCGGGTATAAAAACCAAACACCCAACCGACATGATGGTTAAACCTATTGCCATGCCGTTTTTTGTACCCAATTTTTGTAAAATCCAAGAAGAGGGTAGGGCTAAGAAAAAGTAAGCGGCAAAAAACGCTGTTGCTACAAAAAAAGACTGTTGGTCAGTTAACTCACAAGACTTTTTTAGGAAAGGGATGAGGATGCCATTCAACCACGTGATAAAGCCAAAAACGGCAAACAACATGCCGATGATACCGAGTTGATAATAGTAATTTGATGATGATTTGGTTGTCATTTTGCTTTGATTTTCAATAAGTTAGGAAATTATTTGAAAAGTGTTATAAAATTAATTTTTCGTTATAGCTAAAATAAAATACGTCACCGAGACTGACATGAATCAAACCTGCTTTGTTGCGTTCACAAGCTTCTTGAATCAGTTCGGAGGCTATTTTTATGTTTTCGGTATCTAAATGACTGAAAGGTTCATCGAGTAAAATCATGTCGAATGGTTGTGCCAACCCCCTCAGTATTGCGATGCGTTGGCGTTGTCCATAACTCAATGTCTCGCATTTTTTTTCGAGAAAATCATAAACGCCCAATCGTTTGGCGGCATTTTCATAATCAAATTGCACCCCCTTGAGCGCATCTTGCGCCATCACGCTTTGCGTGACAGTATTTAAACCTTTTTTAAGCTCAATATTTTCTCTTGCGGTCAAATTTAGGAAAAGTCGGAGGTCTTGGAAGATAATCGCTAACTTTTTTTGCCGAAGCGTTGCCCAATCGTCAATCGTATAGGTTTTGATGTTTTTTTTATCTAAAAAAATATTGCCATCATAATCGTTACGCAAACCATAAATTAAATGAATGAGTGTTGATTTGCCTTTTCCAGAAGGGGCAGTCACAAGATAGTTTTTATCAAAAAAAAATGACCCCTCAGTATTGAATACTTGAGAAGTCGGATTTAGCCCGTTTTCGATAAGCGGTAAAGGCTTGACATTTTTTAGCTCAATCATAAACAATGTGAAATTCGTGTTAGAGAAAATATCTTATTATTTCAGCTTAAATCTCTTGTTTGTCCATTTCTTTAGGTTGCGCTTCCATTTTTGCTTTTTCGGCTTTGTCGTTTAAATACCAACGATTGGCGGCTTTCATCAAGCTTTTTAGACTGTTTTCGTTGCTATCTTTCATTTTCATAGTGCCTTCGCCATGTGTACCGTTCATCATCATTTTGAATTCGGTCATTTCAGGATTTTTCATTTCCTCAGATTGAGCAAACATTTTGGATAAATTGGCATACAGACCAAAGATATTTTTATTCAAAACGTCTTTAACATCACTTGAAACAGAACCACCGCTTTTCAGATTGGCAATCGTGGCAGCATCACCTGCAAAAATAACATCGTCCACAAAGGCAACTTTTCCTTGTTCGACATAACCTTTACTCATCATGTCTGCCATGCCACCCATACGATAAACGCCGTTGCCTTCATTCACCAAAGCGTCTTCACTAACAAGAAATTTAACGAGTTTTTCCATTGTTGCCTTGTCGTTCAGTTTAAAACCGACCATGCCACTCCACTTTTTATCCGTTCCAACTGTTGGACTTGCTGCAACGACGAAGTCTCCGTCAAACGCTTTAAAAATATCGTCCGTTGAGAATTTGTCACTTTTACTCGATTCTATCATCATTCTAAAAGAAGGGTTGGCATTGATGATTTCTTTCAAACCTTTCATGTCAAGCGCCATTGTTGCCACAAAACCGATATTATCGCCTTTCAAATACTTAGAAAAATCGGTTTTAACATTGTCTTTGAACATCAATCCCCATTGTTGACGGAGCTCTTTGTTAATTTGATAATCCGATTTACCAACAATTTCTCCTTTTTCAAAATCCACATAACCCGTTGCGAAATTGCCTTTTAAAGCTTTTGGATCAACATTCATGACACCTGCACTGGCTTTGATTTGTGGATTATCAGCAATTTTGTCGAAGTTGGTAAAGCTATACACATCGTGCACTGTACCAAACAGTTTTGTAAAATTATCGTTTTTAGCTATGCTTTCTTCTGCTTTGTTTTTGAAAAATATCGAAAAATCACCCCCCTCAGTAACGCCGCCTAAAACAGCCATTTTGTCATTCCAAGCAATAACCTCAGACCGATTGTCGTCGCTCATACCCATTTCACTATTTTGGTTGGGTTGTTTTTCGAAAGTCATGTATTTGATACCGTCTTTGGTCTCCATTTTATGTGGCGTTTTGCCAGAAGTCACTATTTTTTCAAATGCAGCGGCATCAGCCAAAGACAGCAAAACGGATGGCAGAGATACATTACGAGCATCTGACATAAAGTTATAGTCTTGCACGATATAAACATTTTTTGTCAAATCAACGCCTGATTTTGAAGGGTCGCGCAGAATTTCAGCCATGGAGGCATTTTCAGCCGAGGCACTGTCAACCATGGCTTTATAAAAATCCATTTGTTTAACAGATTCAAAATCAGCTTTTTGCATTAAGCTGCTTAGATTAATGGCTGTAACGCTTACAGCATCTTTTGGAATAGCATTCGCTGTGTCGTCAAGTTTTCCAGATTTGGTACAGCTTGTCAACAAGACGAGGATAAGAGAAAATAAGGTTGCGCTTTTCATTGAAGAAGTCATATTTATACGTTGATTTAGAATTTTTAAAATACTGTTGTCATCATTATACACGCAAAAACAACATAAAGTTCAGCTAAATAATTCTTAAATCGTCTAAAAGATGGACAAACGTGTTATAATAAGTGAAGAACGATGCGATAAAGACGATAAAGAGAGAACCTTTTTTAAAAAAAAGTCGATGAACTTTTTTGAGTTCACCGACCGAGTTGTTGATATTAATTTTATAAACAGGAGGATTGTTAAGCAAAAAGGCGGAACAATAAATATAATCCGCCTGACAGAATAATCGTTGCAGGCAATGTGAGTACCCAAGCCAGAGCGATGTTTGTTATCGTTCCTTTTTGTAAATTTTTGACGCCTTTAGATGCGACCATTGCCCCAGCGACACCCGAAGATAAAACGTGCGTCGTTGAAACAGGTAAACCATAATATGAAGATAAACCTATGGTAGAGGCAGCGATTAATTCTGCTGTTGCGCCCTCTGCATAAGTCATGTGACGTTTACCAATTTTTTCACCAATGGTCACAACGATGCGTTTCCAACCAATCATCGTACCCATGCCTAATGCAACAGAAATGAGGATGATAGACCAAAAAGGTGCGTAATGCGTATATTCTGACAAAGTCTTGATTTCACTCTTGATGATTGCTCGTTTTTGAGAATCTACGATAATATTTGGCTCATCAAGGATTGTTTTGACGTTTTTGGTCAACAAATTAATCCGTTTACGGATGCTTAAACGGCTTTTTATATCGTTGGCAGTACTAATATCTGTTTTCAAAAATTCAATTGTTTCAATAGTTATTGCCAATTCTCTGGGTGCAAATTGATTTTTGACTTGGTCAACGGGAATTGCTTCTTGAACAATAGTCAAAGATTTTTGTACTTTGGCAACATCAAAATTGGGAGACAAAGAGTATTGCATAGGCATAAAAGTCATCAAAGCGACCATCAAAAGACCAATACCTTTTTGTCCATCATTTTGACCATGAAAAAAACTGACCAAGGTACACGTTGTTATGAGGATTGCCCGAATCCAAAGTGGTGGGCTTGCATCAGCTAGAGGTTCTTTAAAAATGCCTTTCGATTCTTCACTCCGAATACTGGATCGCAGTATAAACATCAATACAATTGCCATTGAGAAGCCGAACAAGGGTGAAAGAAGCAAAGCATTGCCAATTTTTATAGCTTCTGACCAATTCACACCGATTTTAGAAGTATTTTCAGGTAATGTTGAAAAAACCATACCCACTCCTATCAATGAACCAATCAATGTATGGGAGCTTGAACAAGGAATGCCAAAATACCATGTGCCTAAATTCCAAATAATAGCACCTAAAAGAACGGCTAAAACCATCGCCGCTGATTGCGCTGGTGCTTGCGACATAACCGCCTCAACGGGTAGTAAATTGGCTATTTTCATCGCGACTTCAAAACCGAGATAAGAAGAAAACAATACACCAGCAAAGTTCCAAGCACCCGACCAAACAACTGCTGTAAGTGGTTTTAAGCTTTTGGTATAGATAACAGTGGCAACAGCATTCGCCGTATCATGAAAACCATTGACAAATTCAAAGAAAAATGTCATAACAAGGCAAACAATAAATGCGACAAATAAGCCTGTAGAAAGAGCAGAAATTTCAATGCCAAACATGGGCAAAAGTTGGTTAAATTGTTATTTGAAAATTATTTACATACTTTTTGAATGGTACAAAATTGAAGTAGGATGCAATCTCTACATAATTTACGATATTAAGTTAATGTTAAGTTTGAAAAAACCTTTCCACGCACTTGTGGAAAGGTCTCCAAATTATTCAAAAATGTATGTAACATGCACCAATGAAAATTGGAACGTCGCAAAAATCATTTTTTAGTATAAATTCAATAAAAAAAGAGCAAGCTGCTTGCAACCTGCTCTCATAAGAAATCACCCGACTGTTATGTCTATCTTTATTTTGTGTCTATTTGTATGTTAAATAACATGATATTCAAAATGTTTTATTGTCAAACAATGATTATGACTGCAATTGTACGGAAAAACAAAGGAATCGCCATACTTATTTTGTAAAAAATTTATAAAATCATATAAAAAACATTGATTTTTTACAAATCCCTTGTTTTCAACAAATAATATGCGCCATAAAGGAATATCGAAATGTAAATGACAGACGTAATGATGGCTTCCGATGGATACAAAAAGAGACGTATATCAGTCCCTTGAATAGTCTGATTCAGAATCTTCGGAACTGGTGGGGGCACTAAGTCATTGAAGGCATTGGCAGGTGCAAACAGCATCGCTTTGCTACTTAACGCTTTACGTATCACAACATAACGTATTATTTTTTCTATGAACATGATGTAAGAAAAATAGACGAAAAGACCCAAAATGGAACGACTGAACAAAACGCCTAAGAATAAACCCATTGACGAATAACCCATGCACATGATAAAGTAACGTCCTGTTGTATCAATATTTTCATAAATCTTTGAGACATAAACCGTTTCGGTGTTCATAAAACCGAATATCAATGCCCACACCATATAATATAAGGTCGCAGCCATATTGATAAGCGTCAGAAAGGATAATTTTGAGAGAAAAAAATCGGTTCGGCTCAAACCATTTATAATGTTTTGGCGCAAAGTCCGATAAGCTGTTTCGTTCGATATGGCTTGAACCGCTAAAAAACCCATTAGGAAAAACACCAACCAATTGCCCACATAACCCAAATAGAGCCAAATATTTGGAAACATAAAAAGTACTTCATTACCACCCAATTGCTGAGGAATGGGCATTTTTTTAGCTGAAAACATAAACGCTGGCAATAATAAACCATAGAGTCCTAACAAAACGATAAAGGGGCGATACGATTTGACTTTCAGCCATTCGAGCTGTAAAAGAAAGGCTAATTTACCCATAAGTAACTCAATTATTTGAAGTGATTTGTAAAAATTCTTGTTCCAAACTTCGTTTTTTCTCTACCAAATGGGTCAAAACGATACCTTTTTCAAAAGCCAATTGACTCAAATCATAAGCACCAAAGCCTTGTTTGACGCTAACGGAAAGTACATGTGCTCGATTTTCAATTTTTGAAATATAATTCACATCGGCGAGGAGACCCCTCAGTAAATCGGTGTCTTTTGAAGCAATTTCAACCGTCATTTCTTTACTCAATATGGAACCAACCTCGCCTGTTGCCAACAAATCACCGTTTTTGATGATAGCAACATGGCTGCATACCTTTTCTACTTCATCAAGTATATGGCTAGCCATAAATATCGTCTTGCCTTGTGACGCAATGTTTTGGATGGTTTCTCTAACCTCTGCGATGCCCGCAGGATCCAAGCCATTTGTCGGTTCATCGAATATCAATACTGAGGGGTCGCCCACCATCGTAGCAGCAATAGCGAGACGCTGTTTCATACCCAAAGAATAGCCGCTGAAAGGCGTGTCTTTGCGATGAGCGAGGTTGACAATTTCTAACAAGTGGTGGTAGTCCACATTTTTAGCACGTTTGATGAGTGCGACAATAGCCAAATTTTGTTCGGCTGTCATATAAGGATAAAAATTAGGTGTTTCTAAAAGAGAACCAACCTTTCGTAAGACCGATGAACCGCTGCCTTCTTGTCCTTCAAACCATTGAAAATTACCCGCATCCGCTTTGATAATGCCCAACACGATGCCCAAAGTCGTCGTTTTGCCAGAACCATTTGGACCCAAGATGCCCATGATTTGTCCTTGTTCAACATCTAAATTGAGTTGATTGACGGCGGTTATACGCCCATAATGTTTTGTTAAGTTATTGATTTGCAATACTTTCATATAAATTCTTAGTTTTTTAGATGTTCTTCAGCTTGCTTTACTCTTCTCAAAGTAAGGACACCGATCACCATAAAAATAAATGCAATAATAGAAGAACCGCCGATTCGATTACTCAAATAAGAAGTGAAAAAAATGATGGCTGAACAGACAATCATGACTCTTGCCAATATCTTTTGCTGAAATATCTTCTTTTCATTCATAATGTTGTTTCGTTAAAGTTGATGTTCTATTGTTGAACAAATATGATTTACAAAGCAAGTCTAAGAAAATATAATAGATGAAAGGCTATTTTTAAAAGATTAATAAAAAAATGATATCCCGCAGTAAAACATAAAAAGCCGTTCCGACATATCGGAACGGCTTTTTTATGTTTAACAAAAATAAGAAAAATATTTTTAGAATAGCTGTTTTGCTGAAAAACACGCCTTCAACTTACCTTTTTTTCAAAAAATTAATCAATTTAACTGTAGCGCGACCTCGATGACTGATGTCACTTTTTATTGACATGGGCAATTCTGCGAATGTTTTATCATAGCCCAAAGGTTCAAAAATAGGGTCATAACCAAAACCGCCTTCGCCAGTGGGTTCAAATCGAATCGTTCCTTCACAAACGCCTTCAAAAATATGTTTTTCACCCCCCCTCAGTATAAGAGCGATAATCGTTCGAAAACGTGCTGTCCGCAGAGGTGTGTCACCCATAAGCGTTAACACTTTTTCAATATTCTCAGCAGGAATGCGTGACCCCGAATAATGCGCTGTATGCACACCAGGTTCGCCATTCAAAAAATCAATTTCCAAACCTGTGTCTTCTGAAAAACAAGATACATTATAATGTTGATGCAAAAACGCCGCTTTTTCAAGTGCATTTTCTAAAATCGTTTCATGTGTTTCGGGCAAATCGGTTGTGTGTCCAATCTTTTTCATAGTCACGACTTCGATACCGTTTAAATTTGCCCCCCTCAGTACATCATTGACTTCCGCGACTTTATGTGGGTTATTTGTAGCAAATACAAGTGTCATTTTCTTTTCTTTTGAAAGTATAAGGAATTTAATAACCGACGACCAATTTACGTGTAACAGGACGTTTTCCCTTCATATCAACTCTAATCAGATATTGACCCGTTTCAAATTGTGATAAATCAATACGATAAGGCGCATTGGGTGCAGATTCGATTTTCTCTTGAAACAGTTCTTTGCCAATAATTGAAAAAATACGAATACTGGCGGGATTGCCAAAACCTTGAGACAAATCAATAAATGTAAAGTCATGAGCTGGATTCGGAAAAATAGAATAGTATTCTGGCTTTAAGTAATTGATTTTCAATATCGTGCTATACTGAGGGGGGGTATTGTCAGCAAAGTTGGTTTGTATGCGATAGTAATTTTCACCTTCACTCAACTTGTCGTCAATAAAAGAAAAATAGCGTAGTGAGGTGGTGTTATTATCATTGACAATACTTAAAGTTTTAAATTCTCCTTGTTCATCAAGTTTTTCTAACTGATAATAATCAACCGCTTTTTGACTATTGACAATCCATTGTATGCTTGCTTTACCGTTAGAGAGTCGTCCGTCTAATGAAACCAAATCGGCACTTCTCGCACTATTAAGTGTGGTACAGTTAGACGCAAAAGGCATGATTTGTATTGTTTGGGCTGGAACAGTCCACTTTAACTGCATGAGACCAGTGCCTTTATTTTCTTTGTAATCCACAATAATAGGATATGTTGCACCTTCGATTAGATTAATAGAGCCAGTAAATGTTGCTGCTTTTCTATTGCTCCATTCGTTAATTATCCGATTGTTATTAATCCACATTCTTGTACCATCCGTGACCTTTATGGTGAATGTATAACTGCCTGTTTTAGGAGCAGTAAAACTGCCCTTCCATTCAACCGAATATTTGTTACTGATGACACCTGCAACTGGCGCAGAAGAACCCCATGAATAGTCAATTGCCGTCTCATAACGTACAACTGCTGCCGTACCCGAAGCCGTATTATTATTGTAGTAAGATGCCCTCAAACAACCCAATGTATTGCTGGTTGGTGCCGTTGGAATGGCGGTTGTTTCCACCCCACTTGACCAAGTTGTGCCGTTTCGCGTATAGACTCGGAAATAGTAAGTTGTGCCAGCTGTCAAATTAGTCACTGTGACATTAGCACCTATTCCTTGATAAACGACTTTTCCGCCTTCAAAAGCAGCACCACTACCTGTAAAATTGGCATCTGCGATATATGATGGTGCCGTCGGTTGTGTTGTAAAACCACCTCCTGCTTTAGCAACAACGAGGACATCACCAAATGTCGTTGTTGGATTTGTCCAACTGACTAAGGCGGCATTAGTTTGCGGTGTTGCCGTGAGATTGGTAACATTTGTCGCAACAGGATCAGAGGTGGGTGTACAATTTGTACAGTTCAAAATTACGTTTCCTTGATGTGGATAGATGTTGATGGTCACAATATCGCCTATTCGTACGGAGGGGATAACACTACCGTTTTGAGTTACATTATAATTTCCTGGAATGCCGTTTAGATTGATATTCAATGTTACAGGTGTGCTTAATACTGAGGGGTCAATCGTTTTAACTGTATTAAAACTGACATTGACAACGCCAGTAGAAGCCGCATAAGAAACGCTAGGCTGGAAAGCATCTCGCTGCATTTTATATGTGATGGCTTCTGTTGTTGTGGCTGACCAAATATTGCCATTATTCATTTGGGTTTTAACATAATCCAAATGGCTTGTATAATTCGCTACCGACATTGCAGCCCATGACCCGTCGGCTACACCGTGAAATTCACGGATGGCATAACCACCAGATGCAACCGCTTGGTCAACTGCTTGGTTGAGCGATGAAATGGGCGTAGTTGGACTATAGATAAAGAAATTCAAATGAATAAAATCTGTAAATGAGCTTGTGTTAATAGCCTCTTGTGTACCTGCGCGCGTGCCAAGATAGCCTAAGCCTGTCAAATAGTTCAAAATATCATCTGAAGAAGCATCATATGGATGGATAAAAAAGCGCGGTTTTACCCCTGTATTTGCTTCTATTGTTTGTGATGACAAACCCAATTCTGTTGCGAACTGCGCAGAACCATAAGTCGAAAGCCCTGAACACTGTGAAGCCGAGCCGCCACAAAGATGGTTGTGGCTGTGGTTGATACATTCGTGCCCATGAGAAATCATAGTACGTGCATTTGCCCATTCTTGAGGTCCGCAATAAATGGGATTGGTGATTGCACCAAAACACAACTTAATGCCACGTGCCGTTGCGATTGGGTCGGCATATTGGAAAATGCCTGTGACATAATTGCTATAATCATCATGTATGATGGAATAGGCGGCTTTTTTATTGTCTTTCCAAGTGGAAAAACTGGCTGTTGGTGTCTGACTACTGAGGGGTAGGGCAGTGCATAGACAGATAAACAGAAAAAGAGGAATTTGTAAGTAAAATTGTTTGTTCATTAAATTAATCGTATAATAGTAAAAGAATATAGGTTTATATTATTGTCTTCTTAAAATTCATGCTAACAATATAGATTAATGGTGTTAAAACACGATTTCTGTTTTTCACTAGGTGCATCCTTCTTAAGCTGCAATTTCTTCCACTCGTTTTGGGCGAATGGGCTGTAAATTTGGTGAAACTGCGGGCTTTGGTTCTGGTATAACTGGCACAGGTTTTGGCATTTCAACAGGTAATTGACCCATACTTCCCGTGCGTTTGAGTACGCCCCAGCCTTGCATTTCTCCTTTTATAGCTTTCACAAAAGATTTAAATAAAACAGAATACATCAACGGGCGATAAACAAACCGTTGCGGTATCACCATCCAAAGATTTTTCAATGATACATTTTCGTATCGCAAGGCTACACCCGCACAGAGTAGGTCAAAGAACAAAAAGATAGCATACAATATAAAGGCATGATATTGTTCCCATATCGAGGCATCTCCCACTGCAACAGGGTCGGCTGTTAGCCAATGATAGATTCCACCTAATAAAATGACATCAGCGATTGGGGCGAAAATGGGCACTAAAAATTGATAAATAAGGATATTAGGAAATGCTACCCAGCCGAGGGATTTGTATTTGTTTCTGAAAAGAACGTCACGGTTTTTCCAAAACGCTTGAAGCACGCCAAAAGTCCAACGAAAACGTTGTTTTAAAAACTGTTTTAATGTTTCAGGCGATTCAGTTATGGCAATAGAATCGTTATTTTGGGCAACTCGATAGCCCTTTTTGAGTATTTTTATTGTCAAATCGCAGTCCTCTGCGAGTGTATCCGTTTCATAATTACCAATGAGCGTTTTTTGGCTTCTAAAACTACACAATGGACCAAAATCATTTTCAGGGATGTTTTCTATTTTTTCGCCCATAACAGCCACCCTTCTGAATGCGCCAATTGCTCCTGGAACGACAGTGATGCAATTAAGATATGCAAAAGCCATACGGTCAAAATTTTGAGCAGTTGTGTATTCAATACTTTGCCATTTTGTCAACCAATTGATTTGATTTCCGACGCGCACATTGCCTGCAACGGCTCCTACTGAGGGATCCAGAAATGGTTTAGCAATTTCACGTAAAGCATTTGGGTCAAGCTGTGTGTCGGCATCTATGCACACAACAAAATCGTGACGACTTCGGAGCAAACCGAAATTGAGGGCAGATGCTTTACCGCCATTCGTTTTTGTCAAAACTTGGACACGTGGATGACCATCAAAGGCTTCTTTAACACGTTTGAAAGTTTCATCTTTTGAACCATCATCAACAAAAACAACTTCATAATCTTCATAATTTTGTTGTAAAAGGCTCATCACTGTAGAAATAGCATTAAGTTCTTCGTTGTAAGCAGGCACGATGATACTGAGGGGGGGAGCGAAATCTGGATATGGCTCTGTTTTTTGTTTTTTGCGTTGCAAAAAAGCAAAAAACAAAATAAATGCAGACCTAAAAATGGACAATCCTATGGCAGTTATAAAAATCCAATATAAGGAATCTTGAAACGAATTGATACAATCATTGATAAAGCGATTGACCCGTACTAAAAACAATTGATCGGGTCTCACAACAGGCATTAAAACCGCTTTGGGTTTACCAATTAAATCTGCTATAGTCGTAAATGTATATCCTTTTTCTTTAAAATGATGAATGACAGAGGGCAAAGCAGCAACGGTTGCTTCGCGATTTCCACCTGCATCGTGCAGGAGTATAATGTGTCCAAATCCTTTTTCAATGCCTAACTCAATAGCTTGAATGACGCTTTCCGTTGTTACTCCTTTCGCCAAATCCCAGTCTCTAGGGTCAATACTTTCGTTGACGGTCAAATAGTTGTGTTTTCTCGCCAATATAAAAGGGGCTAATTGGTCTTTTGTTTCGGGTTCTTGATAGGGGTTATAGGGTGGTCGGAACAAAATAGTTGAATGACCTGTCAAGCCTTCTATGGTTCGGCGGGTTCTGATTAGCTCTAATTCAGCTGACCAAAACATCATATCATTTAGATTTTCATGTCTATAGGTATGATTTCCAATCTCATGTCCTTCTGCGTAAATGCGTTTCACTAAGCCATGATGGGCTTCCGCATTGCTGCCAATAAGGAAAAAAGTGGCGGGTGCTTTTTCTGTTTTCAAAATATCGAGTATCCGTGCCGTATATTTGTCGCTCGGTCCATCATCAAACGTAAGGACTAATTTTTTATCTGCAACCTTGCCAAAACGTTGAACGACATAAGAGGTTGGTAATTTATCATAATATTCTTTTGTGATGACATGATTTTTATCGTCATACTCAAATCGAATAGACCCCTCAGTAGGTTCGGTCAAAATATCGGTTACTTCACCTTCGCCCACATAATCCACATCTTCGGCAACAAGGGCAGTTTTTAAATTTTTTAAATCAAAACCCCCATTTTCGAGACCATTATTGCTTAAATCTTTGTTATAAAACTGCCATAGACGAGGGTCTTCTGCGCCGATTCGCCACAGGGCAACACCTCGCCAACCAAAATTAGTGGCTGCTCTGATTTGATTGAAATTGGTAACAGCATCTACGAAAAAGACTTTATGTGGCACTTGTTCGTCATCTGTATAGGCAAATTCGAGATTATAGGTTGTGGGATTGAAAGTAATTTTTGCGGAAGTTTCATTGGCAATTGATAAAGCTCCCCTATATGTAATGGGTTGTGCGTCAACTCCTTGTTTGCCCCAATTGAGTCCATAGTCTGCAATACATAAGACAAATTTACTTTTAGGTAAATTTTTAGAAACAGAATCCATGATGCTTTCAATCCACTTTTGGTCAGCAATTGAGCCTGCTTTGCCTGTCAGATAGTGTTGGTTGTAGCCCATCACAAAAAGCAAATCAGTAATAGGTTCCAATCTTTCAGGCTTATAATGAAAGTTCAAAGGAACGATTGATTGACATAACAGCAATCCCTCAGTATTTAGACGCGTGTGAAGTAGGTTGATAAAAGCGTAAAAGTCTTCAGTAGTCTTGTCAGCTAAACCTTCAAAATCAACATTTACACCTTTAAAACCGTATTTTTTTAAAGTATTTATAAGGCTTTCAATGAAAATATCTCTTTTTGTCGGGTTTTTGAAAAGACGTTCAACATTATCAGAGTGCCATTGGTCTGCCCAAAAATTTGAGAGCAAAGGCACGACAGATACTGAGGGGTTGTCGCGTAGTAATTTAAAAGCGCGAATATCGGGTTTGAAAACGACCGTATCGGCATCGCTCAAAAAGAACCATTCGGGCAAAACCATATTAATTTTGTCAATATTGTTGCGCAAAGAGAAATAGCTCTGAGGATCCCAATTGACAAAAAAGCCCGCTCGAATTTGTTGCGCAATTGGCACATTGGCTTGATTACTGAGGGGGGCAAAACAAGTCGGATGATCTGTTTGGCAGCATGGTGTTAGTGCATTGTCATGCCAACTGATGCTCGAATCGTGGGCAATATGAGCTAATTGGCTTTCTAATTTAGAATAATTTTGTGGTAATTCTGGTTTAAAGTTATTGGTATAAATAATAATTAAACTCGATAGACCTAATAATATCAGGCCAATCAGACTGTAAGCTATCCACTTAACAGTGTACCATCGGCGAGGGGTAGGTGTCGAGAACACTTGTCTTGAATTTGACATAAGGAATAAGTTTGTTCACAGTAAAAAAAGTTTGTTTTTTTCGTAGATTATGCTTTGTTTTTTGTAAAATACTTTGCTTGATTTTTGAAACTCTTAAAAGTAAGTCGTTATGGATTGCATAGATTTCATTTTTTTGTTTATATATTTAATGAATAGAATGGGAAAAATAAAAATTATTGATAATTTATAATACATTGAAAATATAATATTTAGTTTTATTTTCAATGATTTATCTTTTGATTCGCTTTATTTCTTTTGTGCTTTGCGCCAAAGAATGTATTTAAAATCAAAACTGAATAGTGCCGTTAACTTTCCTTCAATTGCACCATCATATTTTCCGACATTCACAGGTAAAGAGATGATATATCGAGCAGTTATATCGTATTTTCCAACTTTACGATATATCAAAGGCAATCCTAATTCATAGTCTATGACACGAAGAGATTTGCCTGCCTTGTGGATGGGGTCTGCGACATCATATCGATCCGTCGTAGAGGTCATCCAAGTGAGATTAGGCTCAAAAATGAGTTTTCCGCCCCAAAATGGTCGCCATTCTTTGTTTTTTGAGACAGTTATAGCAAATTGAGCAACGTTTTCACTTGGGCTAATCATATAATAAAACTGTGGTGCAATGGAGAAGTATGTGGCATTAATACCCATATAGACGGACATGAAATGATTGAATGCCCATTTTAATTCAGATTGACTTTTGCCATAATATAACCAACGGCTGTAACTGACCGATGCCCCCACACGGTCACTTAATACCCCTGAATAGCCTAAAACAAAGTCTGTTTTTGGCAATTTAATATCGAATTTTTGCCAATGATAAGCGATAGCAGATGCCCAAAAGCCGCTTTGGTGTTTGTAAGATAATTGAGTGGATAAGCCAAAACCTTTTACACCATAGTCTCTACCAGAGTACATGACGCGGTTCATATAATTAGCTGTTAGTTCTAAACGCGTCGCGTGTTGAACTTTATAATCGATTGAATCTAATTTGAAGCGTTGTGTTTGCGTTTTTTTTAACATCTCATCTACGTAGTGAGGCTGTGCAGCAACAAGTCCCAATATGCAGCAGAACGCTACAATCATTAAGTTTCGAATCATGGGTTGGTTAAAGTTTGTTCAATATGTTTGTTAAATATAGTAGGGGGAGATTAAAACTGAATTTTGATAGGGAGGATTTCACCGATGAAAGATAAAATTCAGTTAATTTTTTTAGTATGTTTGTCTAGTATTGTAAGTTTAATATATGTTTATGTAAAATTACAATGCAAAGTTACCTAAATTAAAACTTTAAGGCAAAGGTAATTTTAGCATAAAAAAAAAAGCTATTTGGTTCTAAACCAAATAGCTTTTTTTTATTCGTAAAGTTATCGAGAATTAAGCCTTCGCTTTTGCTTTTGAAGGTATTGGACCCCTTAATTCTTTGATACGTGATTTTTTACCAATAGTCTCACGGAGGTAGAACAATTTAGCGCGACGTACCTTACCGCGTTTTGTCACTTCGATACTATCGATACTCGGTGATGAAATCGGGAAGATACGCTCAACGCCTACACCGTTCGAAATTTTACGTACAGTGAAAGTCTTGTTTGAACCATGACCTTTGATTTGAATTACGTCGCCGCGATAAGCCTGAATACGTACTTTATCTCCTTCAATGATTTTGTAGTTCACGACTATATTATCACCTGACTTGAAGGAAGGAAAATCAGCTTTACGTGCTAACTGATTTTGTACAAAACTAATAGCATCCATTTTTAATATTTTTTCGATTTTTCTTAGAATTTTTTACTTTAAGAAGCCCATCTTTCGATTTGGCACGCAAAGGTATGTTTTAGTT
>JAYTUQ010000182.1:0-6871 GCA_043744455.1 Saprospiraceae bacterium
TTATGAATCCGAAGAAAAACTCAAAGAAGCCGTCGAAACTATCATTAAAAAATTCGATTCAAAATACACGATTACTTTCTATTGAATACTTAATATAAAAATAAAAAAGCGACTTCCCACCCGAAGCCGCTTTTTTAATGCCAAATACTGAGGGGTCAAAAACCCACAAACGCTTGATTATCAACCCGATAATCAAGCGTTTGTTTGTTAAAAAGGGTGAAAATACTGAGGGGGGTACAAAATTCAAATACTAAATTTATCATAAATCGGCTGCAACTGTTCAACAATAACGGACATAACGATTCTAAAATCTATTGTCTCAAAAGTGACGTGTTTGTTCATTTTTTGTAAAAAAATATGCCATTGTATATGCCGTTTTGGGCTTTCAGCAAAATCTTGTGTAAAGACGACAGGGTTCTTCTCAAAAGGGGTTGCTCGCTTTTGAAAAGTATTGCGAATGGCATTGACTAACACATCTTCTCTATAGCTATGGCTTTATAACAACCTAAAAACATCATAAAAGTCTTTCATTCTGGTATTTTGTGCTGCCAAACTTATCATGGCTTCAAATTTTTCGGCAATAACTGTTTCTATGGAGTATGCCATGATTTGAGGACTTGGCATGGGCAGTAAAGTGGGATACGTCATTTCAACAGGGGCAGGTGTAACGATGTCGCCGAACCCAATATCTATTTGCAACATTTGCCTAATATTGCCCAATCGTGCGTCTATTTTGAGCCGAACACCTGTATAACGTCCTTCTTTTTGCAGCTCACTTGTCGTAATGGCATCAGATAGGAAGATAACCGCGTCTTCTTCACACGCAATTTGGCTAATGGTTTGAAAAACCGTTTTCAACTTTTCCTGTTCGTTGCTGATATGTATCCCCAACAAGTCCAAATCCATAGTTGGACGGCTGGTTTCTTGCTCAAAAGCGTACAATAATGCACCGCCTTTCAAACAAAAATGTTTTTTGAAAGGCGATATGGATAGCCGATAAATCAGTCTTTCCGTAAAATAACGGATTAAAATAAGTTGGTACGTTTGCTTTTCTTTTTTGGCAATGTTCGTCAAACGGCTTTTAATGGAAGCGATGCTGTTTGTCATAGCAATAATTTTATAAAATCATCAACTTTGTTAAAAATCTTTAATTCTTTGGCATAATGATTCAAACGATTGAGGTTGCGGTCTTTTCTACTAACATAATTTTTCAGAATTTCTTTCAATACATCAAACCCTATTTTATTTCGGTGGCGAATGGTATCGCAGATTGTTTTTTCCAAATCGTATATTTTGATAGGTTCGTTGTCCACGACAATTGACGTTACGCCCAATTCAAAAGATGTTTTATTCCAATAATAAACTTTTATAGGTGGATAGTCGGGCAACGCAATATGTTGTTCATCAAGAATCGCAATATGATAGGCAGAAGGAATAGAAGTTGTTAATTCATAGTAGAAACATGCCGTTTGTAAGCAAAAAATGCCTTTTGGAACAATATGAGCAACTTCTACCATTTCATTCGTTTCTGTTATTGCCCATTTATAAAGCCCTCGTTTCAGTTTAATCAAGGTTTCATCTGCCAAAAATTTATTAATGTTATAGTGTGAAATACCGTTGTCCAACAGATATTGTGTTGGAACAATACCGTTGGTTTGCTGAAATTTATCGTGAATATGGGAGTCATTTATCATTATGAAAAGATTTTGAGTACAAAGATAAATGTTTTTTAAGTAATTAACTGTTTTTTAAATCGAAAGGCAGTTGTTTATATAAAAAAAGCGACTCTGGTGGGAAACCGTTTTTTTAATGCCATGAGGGGTAAAAAACCCGCAAACGCTTGATTATCAACCCGATAATCAAGCGTTTGTCTGTTAAAAAGGGGGGGAATACTGAGGGGGGCAAAAATGGTTTTTCTTTCTGATTTCCTCTATTTAGAATAGCCTATTCTTACCTTTGTGTTTTCATTTTATAACAGAGTAAAAAACTACACACAATATGAGTACAAGCGATATTTTAATCTATCAAAACCAAGACGGCAGTATCAAAATTGATGTTCGTTTGGAAGATGAAACGGTTTGGCTCACACAAGAGCAAATGGCTGTATTGTTTGGCAAAGCAAAATCAACGATTAATGAACACATAAAAAACGTGTTTGCAGAAGGAGAATTAGACGAGAAAGTGGTAATTCGGAATTTCCGAATCACCACTCAACACGGTGCAGTGGAGGGAAAAACACAACAATCTATTGTTAATTTATACAACCTTGATGTCATTATTTCAGTCGGCTATCGTGTAAAATCGGTGCAAGGTACGCAGTTCCGAATATGGGCAACAGGGCGTTTAAAAGAATACATCATCAAAGGTTTTGCTTTGAACGATGAACGATTTAAGACAGGTAGCTCGATGAATTATTTCCACGAATTGCAAGGGCGAATTCGAGAAATACGCTTGTCGGAGCGATTTTTTTATCAAAAAATAAAAGACATCTACGCTACGAGTATAGATTATGATGCAAAAGATGAAAGGACAATTGAATTTTTCAAAATCATACAAAACAAACTACTTTGGGCAATTTCACAAAACACTGCCGCCGAGTTGGTCTATCGGCGTGTAGATGCCGAATTGCCTTTATTGGGTATGCAGTCGTTGGATAAGAAAAATACGGAGAGGGTCAAAAAAGGCGATGTTAGCATCGCCAAAAACTATCTAAACGAAGATGAAATGACCCTTTTGGGCTTATTGGTAGAACAATTTTTGGCATTTGCAGAGACAATGGCACAACAACAAATGCCTATGTACATGCGCGATTGGATAGCCCGTTTAGATATTATTTTGCAACTCAATGGCAGGGAATTGTTGACACACGCTGGTAAAATAAGCCATTCAATGGCGGTAGAAAAATCATCAAACGAGTTTGAAAAATACAAAGCCGTGCAAAAGCAAATAGAACACGAAAACAACCTAAAAGAAATAGAATTGGATATAAAACGGTTGAAAAAGTGAGATGTACTGAGGGGTCAAAAACCCACAAACGCTTGATTATCAACCCGAAAATCAAGCGGTTGTCTGTTAAAAAAGGTGAAAATACTGAGGGGTATCTACTTTTTCTTTACAGAGAAATGAGGTGGGTGCAACCCGCCCAATATCAGTAATTTTCGCAAATTAAAAGCATTGGAACGATTGAGTTTCAATAAATCAATCGTTGCACGTCCAATAGCGGTAAGACCAACGATGTACAAATCGTTGCTACTCCATTGAAAATGGTCTGTCCAAACGTCTTGTCGTGGGTGAAAGAGGCGCACAATTTGTTGGGTAAGCGGGTCAATATGCTCAATTTTATCGCTTTTATTGTTGTTGCAGATGCCACAACTTCGGGCTAAATTCCCTAATTCGGTCTTTCCATTCAGCGCAAGCGCAATAATGTGTTCATAATGAAAAAAGTCTGTGGAAAAATTAGAGGGTACAACGCAATATTCGCAATAGTCTCTCGATAATTCAAGAATTGTGCGTTGAATGGCAACAGGAATATAAGTTTTAGGCATGTACAATTGGTTTTAATCCCAATGACACCATGACTTCATTTAAACTAACAGCGCGAAGTTGTGCTAATTCAATCATGTATTTCACACGTTGATTGCGTAGTTTTTCTTCTTTATTGCCTAAAATATCAAATTCGGCGTGTTCTGCATCCGTCATTGTACTTAATTCCAATTTTTCTACCAAAACGTGATAACGTTCTATTTGGGTGACATCCAAAACAGCGTTGTTGATTTTATGCAAAAGTTGACGTTCGCGCAAGTCTTTATCTTGCGTTTTTTTACGACGCAACAAGGCACTAATGTCTTTCAGAAAACGCTCCAATTCCGTAACGGGCATCCTATCTGCATCGCTCAAAAGGCTTTGGCTATTTATGTGTGCGGCTTCCATATTTTTATATTTTTGGCAAAAATAGGTGTTTTTTGTTGAAAGTGGTTACGAAAATTTTTGTGGTTTATACTGAGGGGGTAACTTTCAAACCTGTTCATAAAAAGGCAATAAACTATTTCTAATCACTTTCATAACAATTTGAAAATCAAGGGTTTCATTGAATTTTATTTTCCTTAAAAACGCTTGCCATTGAAGCAAACGTTTTGCATCTGTGCAAAGGCTTCATTGAAAAGTGGGTGTTGCGATTTGAATAAGGTTTGCCGTTTTCTAAAAGTTTGAATAATCGCTTCTTGCAAAGTATCTTTTTGAAAGTTATTGGACAAAAGCAAATGATAAACATCATAAAAATCTTTCATTCGGCTATTCGTTTCCGCTAAATCAATCATGGCTTCAAACTTTTCAGCAATCACACTTTCTACCGAATAAGCCCAAATATGAGGCTGATTCATCACTAATAAGGTTGGGTAAACCATAAAAATAGGTTTAGGTATAACAATATCACCGAAACCAATATCAATTTGCAAGGTTTGTCGCATATTGCCCAACAGGGCATCTACTTTTATCCTAACGCCCGAATATTTTCCTTCTTTGGCAATTTCTGATGTTGCTAAACTATCCGTATTGAATGTTACAGCGTCTTGTTCATCATTTTTTTGACAAATTTCGGTAAAAACATTTTTCAAATGACGTTGTTCTGAGCGCATTTTCAAGCCCAATAAGTCAATATCCAAAGTGGGGCGACTTTTCTCTTGTTCCAATGCGTAGAGCAAAGCACCGCCTTTAAGACAGAAATTGTCACAATATTGGGACACCGAAAGGCGATAAATAAGCCGTTCTTGAAAGTAACGAATAAGAATAAGTTGATAGTTTTTACCGTCGGCTTGTGCGAGATTGCGTAGTCTTGCTTGAATTGATGTAACAGAATTTTTCATAGTAAAATAGTTAAAAAATTGCTTAAAACGGTTGAAATATTCAATTGTCGTGCATATTCGTTGAGTTTCGCTAAATTACGGTCTGGGCGTTTCAGATAATTTTTCAAGACTTCTTTGGCGATGTCTATGCCCACTTTATTCCGAAAGCGGATAATGTCGCAAACGGTTTTTTCAAGGTCATACACTTTAATTGTGGTTTCTTGAATCGCTGTTTCGACAATACCCAAAGTAAAAGCGGCTGTATCCCAATAATACAGTTGAATAGGTGGATAATCGGGCAAAACAATTTTAGCTTTTTTAGGAATTGCAATATGGTAAGTGCTTGATACAAAAGTTGTTAGCTCATAATGAAGTGCCGTTGTAAATAGGCATAGAACGCCATAAGGTACTAAATGTTTGATGTCTGCCCATTCATTAACTTCATCGGTTTGCCATTTATAAATGCCGTGTTTCAGCTTTACTATTGAGCCATTATCTATTAAAGCGTTGATTTGGTAATGATTGACACCACTTTTTATAAGTGTCCTCATTTGAGCAACTCCTTCATTCTGTTCAAAAATTTCCTTAACATTATTTTTCATTATTTTACGGCTTACAGGTGTGAAAGCCGTAAAATTATGAAATTATTTTAAAAATACTTCGCAAAAAGAACAAAAAAAAATTCCTTTCAAACTATTGAGGGGGTCAAAAACTCACAAACGCTTGCTTATCCCCCCGATAATCAAGCCTTTGTCTGTTAAAAAAGGCAAAAATACTGAGGGGGGCAAAAATGGTTTTTCTTTCTGATTTCTTTTATTTAAAATTTATTCACTATTTTGGAACAGATAAGTAGGTCGCTTTAAATAAACACTAAAATGAATCCATGTCTTTGCGCTTCGGTTAGCAGGAAAAAGGGGTGATTTTTTTAGCGTTTATTAAAAAAAAACTATGTGTCCTATGTGCCTATGTGTTTTAAATTAGAAAACCACGCGCTTTAAGCCTTTTGACAGGTTTAAAGCGCGTTTTTTTCCTACTGAATGACAAAAGGAAACGCTCGTGTTTCCTACTGAATGACAAAAGGAAACGCTCGTGTTGTATCAGACACGCTCATGATGTAAGTATGAGACGCTGGTAATCTTGCAATAATGCAGTTTTGACGCATCAATACAAACAGTACAACTATCCGCTTATGTATGGATGCACATACTTTATTATTGAACAATAAAAAACAAAAAGCAGATGAAAAGAAGAGACTTTTTTGCCACCGCAGGACTTGCCACAGTCGCCTTGTCCTGTAACCCAACGGATAACAAAAGCGGTGGGAAAGTTCAAGATGCGGGAACGCCAAAAAACCAAGTACGCTTACCGCCCCTCAATGTACCCGAAGGCAAAGGGCGCAGTTTCTGGGGACCGGGTGGTGATAAATACGAATTTCTGGTGACTGGAAAACAATCTGGTAACACGACTTTCATTCTTCATTGCGATGTCCCTGCGGGTGGCGGTCCTCGGCATGGTGTGACTTGGCGGCTGCCACCCGAAACAGGGAAAGGCGGATAATCTATTTCATCAGCATGACTCCTTACCCCCTCAGTATAAAATCATTTTTTTATTTATTAAAATTAAAAACTACACTTATGAAATTTATCACTTTCTTATTCACATTCGCCTTGTGCTGCGTAACAACGTATCAAGGTATCTCACAAACCTTTGCGTATGTAGATGCCAAAACAGATATGCCCACGGGTGAGAAAAGCGCGTCAGACAACCGCAGCGATTTAGTACCAACAAATGCCTGTGATGCGATTCCGAATATCGTTGGTTTCAACTATACGGATTGCAAATGCGCCCCAGGCAGTTATCCCGTTACAGAAGTCAGAGCGGGTATCACCGTGATTATTGGTTGCCAAACTTGCCCTGCGGGTTCTTACTGCCCCGATGGTATCAATAAATTCGACTGCCCTGCGGGTTCGTTTTCAAGTATAGTTGGTTCAACTGTTTGTGCTTCTTGCCCTGCGGGTTCGTTTTCAAGT
>JAYTUQ010000183.1:0-1792 GCA_043744455.1 Saprospiraceae bacterium
AAAGCCGCTTGCAAATCGGCTAAATCTCTGTAAGTCACAATACTATGCACAGCCACTTTTATTGATGAAAAATTGCCTGTATTGAGATTTCTAATGGCAGTGCCTTCCATTCGTAAGTCATCGATTGCACCATCTTCACAAGTTCCTTGACAACGATTGAGGTTTTTCAATAAGGCGCAAGCTGCATTAGAAACGAGGCTTTGTTCCCTAACGAAATCAGCGATTGGAGAGCCATAATGAGGGGTATTTATTGTGATAAGTTTACGAATGTCTTTTTCATAACTGGGACTCTGAATGTATAACCGTGTCAAAATACCGCCCATACTGTGGCAAACGACATCTACTTTACCAATGGCGCAAGTTTGTCCTATCCCGTTGCGAATAAGTACATCAATTCCGTCAAATACTTTAGGGCTATTTGTACAGAAATAAGAATCATTTGTTGAACAGTAATTTACTTGGTGAGTCTGCCATTTATAATACTCTTTGCTATTTGGGTTGGTCAAATAATCTCCCATATCAGAAAATGCTCCAGCATCTGACCAAAGCCCATGTACTGTCAATACAGAAGCGCGATAGATGCGTAGCCGTATAACTGAAAACGGGCATATCTGATTAGGATCTCGGACACTAATATTAAGGATTTTGAAGTAATCGCTGCCTTGTCCAAAATGCTCAGGGTGTTTATATCTGAAAGCGGCTGAATCTGTATCTCGATAAAGTTGTGTGAATTTGCCAAAATTCTCAACCGCTGAAGCAGAAGCATCTTCTTCTACTCGCATGAACAAACGACTAAATATTTCAGGGGGCATACCCGAAGGTCGTTTAAATGTCATAATGGAAGCTTCAGAACCATCAGCGGTCACACTAAAAGTAGCGTTGGTTGTGAGCAAACGCTTGGTTTTAAAAGCAAATTTGTTGTCTAATTGATGATAGTGCGAGACATTCAATTTTCCAGATATTTCGCCAACTTCTAGTTTATACTTATACATTTCATTGAAAAGCCAATCGCTCGGATTTTTAATCCAAATAGTCATGGATTCTGTCGGACGGTCATAAGTAAAGCTTTCAAAATCAAAATTGTTGTTACTTTGACTGTATCGTGTACAATAAGCATTTATCAATACAAGGCTGTCTTGGGTTTTTAGATAAGTAATAGATTCTCCAATGCCGCTAAAAGTAAAAGTTTTATCTAAATTATATGTGCTTGTTCTTGAGCCTTGTTGCGCTAATCCACGAAAAATGAGACGACCTACACACGAGTCCATTCTGTATTTTACGATATCTCCCAAGAGGTATAATTTTGTCCCATATACCGACACTTCTAACCTAAAATTGTAGTCGAGGCTCTGAAATAATACATCATTGAGTAACACCCCCCGAGTCCCTGATGCGATGGTGATAATGGTTGATTTCACATTTTGTGGACTTTCGCATTGTGCCAGAAGTGGATTTAAAGCGGTAAATAAAGCTCCTAATAATAAGGTTGAGTGAAAAATCAATTTTAGATTCATAACGATTGATTTTGATGTTGAAGAAATTAAAAAAAGCAGTCAAGTGGGTGAAAATACGGAGGGGGATTAACCAACACCAATTCACGGCACAGCACTGGAGGAACTTCCCGGAAAAAGGTCGTGTACCAACCAAAGTGCCCAACCCAACAAAGCGACAAAAATAAGTGTGTAGCTAAATGTCACACGATTAAGTTCCGCTTCGTAATCGTCGTCCTGTTCGTAAAAATGCGGCGGCTGCCGATATGCCCGATAATCTTGATAATCATCGTGGGTAAACC
>JAYTUQ010000184.1:0-25714 GCA_043744455.1 Saprospiraceae bacterium
CTAATCTATCTACTTTTAGATGAAGGAGATTTATCATTTGTTCATATAGCTCTTTTTCCATTTTACAAAATTACCGCTAAAATTGTCAAAGAGCCAAAACTTATAATCTAAACGAAATTGAACATTTCGAGGTGCTTCTAACAAGCCTGGACGATAAGTGTATTCCTCGTTTGTCAGATTTGCGCCAATGACAGTCATTTTAAATTTAGGTGTAAAAAAGTAAGCCACACGAATGTCGAGCGTCGTAAAACCTTTATTATGCGCCCGTCTAAACTCACCAATGCTTAAAAACGGTTGTCCACCTGCACCGAGAATCGGGCGCAAGTCTTGTTCCAAAATTCGGTCAATGGCGTCCATGTTGCTGTTGTACAAAACGGCGACACCGACAAGGAATTTTTTATGCGCTAACTCCATGTCTATTTTGACATTATGCTTAAATCTGTATTTTAATATATTAAAATTAGCTGACGAATTTAAGCTATCTTCCCTTCTAAAAACCTTAAATTTAGGGTCAATATACGTGTAACCCAACAATACTGAGGGGGTAAAATCGCCCACATTTCCTTGTCCTTGAACACTAACTTCGAAGCCTTTAATGCGGGTGTTACCGACATTTATACTATGAAAACCAAACTCACGCGCTTTGAATAGAAAGTCACCACTTGCTTGAAATTCCATCATATTAGTGTATTCCGATTGAAAAACAGACGCATCGGCAAAGGCTTGAAAGCCACCTATTTTGAAGCCCTGTTTGATACCAAACTCACCCGTCCAACCTGTTTCAGAAGTTAATTGAGGATTTGGAAAAATGCGCAAAGCACCAGCTAAAGTGTTGATATACAATTCTGCAATTGTTGGAAAACGGTAGCCTTGCCCCCAGGATGCTCTTAAAAAAGTCTTGTTGCCAATCCTGTAATTTGCGCCCAAACGAAAAACGGGTTTGGCTTCTTTGAGTTCGCCTTTGTTGGGTGCGGCTTCTTTGTAGAACTTATTAAAAATAATAGTATCAGGACCATAAATTGTATTGCGTTCATAACGCGCACCAAAGGATAGATTGAGCCTATCCAATTTAGCATCAACTTGAGCATAAGCTGCGAGGTTCAAAGAACTGAAACTATTGTTGCCATACAGAGGTGCTTGTACTTTAGTACCACCACTAACTGCCCCCGCTGTAACAACCAATTTGTTGTCAAACATAGGTCTTTGGAACTGATATTCAGAATAAAAAAGTTGAGATTGATTGGACTGATTGTTCGTTAATTCATTGTCAACAGAATAATAACGCATCAAAATCTTATGTTTATTCCCTTTTTTATCAAAATAATTGAGGTAAGGGTCAATCCAAAAACGGCGACGTATACCTGAATTATAACTGCCTTTTGCCCCAATATATGCACTGTCTAAGTGATTGGCGAAGTAAAAAAAATTGTTGGCAGAAGATTGATTGAGATTGGCATTTATGCCCACACTTAAGCGGTCGGTTATGCGATAGCGCGTTGCGAAAGAAATACGACCATATTTGTCATATGTACCTTTCAAAAAACTGCTTGTATTATTGTAAAATGCTGTACCAACAAAATCAAATTTGCCAAATTTTTGGGCGTGAGAGAAGCTAAAACCGCCATCATAAGGTTGAGAATTCCCCTTCCACCACTGTTTTTGAACATCTTTGGGTGCCAAATAAGAAGTATAGAAAGTAGCAACTTTAGTAATTGGTTCTGATTTAGCAAAACCCGAACGGATGTTGATGATACCATTCATCGCCGAAGACCCATAAAGTGCTGATGCTGCACCTTTTACGACCTCAATTTGCTCTATATTTTCGACTGGAATATCTTTCCAATTTGGAAAACCCGCATCAGCTTGAAGGGCAGGAATATCATCCACCAACAACAAAACGCGGCTGCCTGCCCCATATGACCAACCCGAACCACCTCGAATATTAGCTTGCCCATCCATGATATTCACGCCTGGTATTTTCTGCAAAACATCATCTACACGTCTTGTATTGACGTTTTCGATGAGTTTTGCTTTCAAAATATCCATCGAAACAGTCACTTCTGATAAAGGTTTTTCAAATTTACCTGCCGTTACAGTCGTGGTCTGGAGCATATTATTGGCTTCCGAAAGTTCAAAATTTAAAATTTGCCCCCCCTCAGTAATTTTGACGTTTTTAGACAAATTTTCATAACCAACAAAGGAAACAATAACCTTATAAGTGCCAACTTTGGTCAATTCAATTTTATATTCACCAAGCATGTCCGTCACGCTACCCTGCTCATCTATGCGAACAGTTGCACCGATAAGCGGTTCTTTTGTTTTGGAATCGTTGACTTTTCCTGTAACAAAAATTTGAGCAGAAAGAAAATTTTGGTAAAGTAAAAATGAACAGATGAGAAGTGCTGTTTTTTTCATAGCAATCTTTTTGAAAATGGTTTTGAATTTTTATTGATACAGATTCAAAGATAAAAAAAAAGGAATGATAAGGAGAAATATAAAAAGCAAAAACCCGAAAGTGTTGCCTTTCGGGTTTTCGCAATTAACGGAAAACGTATCTAATACTTTTCGAGAATTAGATATCAAATTTATAAGAAATTTTCGACATTTTCAAGCGGTAAATCGAAAGCATCTGCGACCCCTTTATATACAATTTTACCGTTGATGATATTTAATCCAAGTCTCAAATCTGAACGTTGTTTACATGCCTGTTTCCATCCTTTTTCTGCCAATAGAATGGCATAAGGCAATGTGGCATTTGTCAAAGCAATGGTTGAAGTATAAGGTACTGCACCTGGCATATTGGCAACGCAATAATGTACCACATCATCAATAATATATGTTGGGTCTTCATGGGTTGTGGGTCTGCATGTTTCTATACAGCCGCCTTGGTCAACTGCTACATCTACTAAAACAGTTCCTGGACGCATCATTTTCAGCATGTCACGTGTAATCAAATGCGGTGCTTTTGCGCCTGGAATCAATACCGCACCAATGATAAGGTCTTGTGTACCAATGAGTTGTCGAATATTGTATTCGCTCGAATATCGGGTCACAACGTTGGCGGGCATGACATCGTTCAAATAACGCAAACGCGTCAAATTAATGTCCATAATAATAACTTGCGCGCCAAGTCCTGCCGCCATTTTTGCTGCTTGTGTACCAACAATACCGCCACCGAGAACCAAAACCCGACCTGGCTCTACACCAGGCACACCACCCAATAAAACACCGCGTCCTTTAGCAGGTTTTTCTAAATATTTTGCCCCTTCTTGGATTGCCATACGTCCTGCAACCTCACTCATAGGAATTAAAAGGGGTAAGGAACGGTCAAGAGATTCCACCGTTTCATAAGCCAAACAAACCGCACCACTATTAATCATCGCATGTGTGAGCGGTTTGTGGCTGGCAAAATGAAAATAAGTAAAAACTAAATGATGTGGTTTGATTAAATCATATTCTTGCTCGATTGGCTCTTTTACTTTCATAATCATTTCTGCATTCGCAAAAACTTCAGCTGCTGTTTCGAGGATTTGAGCGCCTGCACCGACATATTCGTGGTCAAAAAAGCCAGAACCATCGCCCGCCGCTTTTTCAATAAAAACAATGTGACCTCGACGGGTTAACTCTAATGTACCGGCGGGTGTAAGTGCAACACGATTTTCACTTGATTTGATTTCTTTCGGAACGCCAATTATCATAATTTAAACTGGTTATTACTTGGTTAGAACTTAATATTTTTTGAAGGCACAAAGCTATGGCTTCTGAAATATATTTTACATTTGCTGGAAATAATAACAAAATTTTTCTAAAATTTGAATAATATTAGAAAAATTTTCTAAAAAAGTGCTTAAAAATCCATTAAAGAAAAAAAACTTTCTACTTAGATGATTGTCTTAGATAAAATTGATAAAATGATATTGTCGTTATTGCAAAACAATGCACATTTAACGATAAAAGAAATCGCTGCTCAAGTAAATATTTCGCTTACACCAGTCCATGAACGCATAAAAAAAATGGAGCATGAAGGCATTATTGAAAAGTATGTTACGGTATTAAATAAAAAAAAATTGGGGCAATCTCTTATTGTTTATTGCAATATTTCGCTTTATAAACAGTCCGCCGACGATTTCAATATTTTTAATGAAACCATTAACCAATTACCCGAAGTCGTCGAAAGCAGCGTGGTATCAGGGTCATTTGACTATATAATCAAAATTATAGTACCTGATATGGATGCGTATTATCAGTTTCATCAACAAAAATTAGGTACTATTAAATGTGTTTCGACCATTAACAGTTTTTTTGTAATGAATGAAGTCAAATATACAACGGCGATTCCACTACCTTAAAACAGTATCTTCGGGTTTGAATATCCTGAGATATGAAAACTTGGCAGTTTTCTTGATAGCGTTTGTTCATCGAATCGTTGAAAAAAACGGAGATGAAGCCCTCTTATACTGAGGGGGTAACAAATGGGCCACAAACCTATTGCGTTGAGGTTTAAAGATTGTTTGTCAATGTTTTTTTACAAAATGTTTTTATTCAGGAAATAAACTTTTCAACAAGCCGTTAATTTGATATTCGATTTTGATGGGAAATAGAGCAAAAAAGTATCTTTGCGCGTTCAAAATTTAAAACCGTTTTAACCTGCAATTCAGAGCAATGAAAAAACTGTTCAAGTTAAGTTTAATGTTGATGTTGGGTGCAAGCCTTGTATTCTCAACGTCCTGCAAGAAAAAAGAGCGCTCATCCACAACTGGATGGGCTTACAACGACCCTAAATGGGGTGGATTTGAGAAGCTACCCTATAAAGGTCAAGCTACTGGTCCGAATCTTGTTTTAATTGAAGGTGGTACTTATGCAATGGGTATGACCGAGCAAGACGTAACATTTGAATGGAACAATGTACCACGCCGCGTAACGGTTTCTTCGTTTTACATGGACGAAACTGAAGTGGCTAACACGGACTACCGCGAGTACTTATATTGGCTCGATCGGGTTTTTAGCGGTTCATATCCTGAAATTTATCAAAAGGCATTACCGGACACACTTGTTTGGCGGGAGGAACTATCCTATAATGAGCCTTTTGTTGAAAACTATTTGCGCTATCCAGCTTATAACGATTACCCTGTGGTAGGCGTCAATTGGTTGCAAGCCAACGAATATTGCAAATGGCGTACTGATCGTGTGAATGAGATGATATTAATTGAAAAAGGTATCATCAAACCACAGCTAGAGCAAAAAGATGCCAATAACTTCAATACGGAAGCTTATTTAGCTGGTCAGTATGAAGTTATTCCTCGTAATCAATTACGTGATTACAGTGCCGCAGGCAAAGGGAAAGGCAAGCGCCAAGTCAAATTTGAGGACGGAATCCTTCTTCCTGCTTATCGTTTACCAACTGAGGCAGAGTGGGAATACGCTGCTTTGGGTTTGAAAGGCAATATGGCTTCCTCCAAAGATGAGCGGATTACTGACCGTCGTATTTATGGTTGGAATGGCAATACTGTACGTTATCAGCGTCATGATCGCAATCAAGGCGATTTGTTAGCCAATTTCAAACGCAGCGGTGGTGACTATATGGGTATGGCTGGCAACCTAAATGACCATTCTGCTCGACCTGGTCCTGTTCGTGCTTTCTGGCCCAACGATTATGGATTGTACAATATGGCGGGTAATGTCAATGAATGGACTATGGATGTCTATCGTCCCATGACAAGTTTGGCGTTGCGTGATGCTGACAACCAAGATTTAGATCCATTCCGGGGTAATTCCTTCAAACGTAAAGTATTGAATGAAGAAGGTAAGCCTGTTAAAGACGACACTACGGGTCGCCTTAAATATCGCGATGAAAAAGATGATGAAGTTGCTAATCGCGAAAACTACAAACGCGCAAAATTACTTGACTACATGGACGGCGACTCGACTTCTAAATATTTTGAGAAAGAGCCAATGTATGATTATGGTAATAAAACGCTTATTAGTGACAAAGCCCGCGTTATTAAAGGCGGTTCTTGGGCTGACCGTGCGTTTTGGTTGTCTCCTGGCACAAGACGTTTCAAGGATGAAGACAAATCTGATAGCAAACTGGGTTTTAGATGTGCTATGATTCGGACTGGCTCGCCTGCTGGAAACAATGATAACGGTGGCAATATGTTTAAAGCACGAAAGAAGAAAGAAAAACGAAAGTATTAGCGTTCATTTTTCAAACTATGAATAAAAAAAAGCTGTTGCGCAATGTGCGCAACAGCTTTTTTTTATTCATATAATTTCTTACACCCCCTCAGTATTCCGAGCCTTGTTACCAAGTTGTAACATTTTAAAATGGCAAGCCAATAGCGAAATTAGGGTTGACATTCCGCTTCCAAGAATATTCAGTTACAGGTATCCAATTACTACCATTCGTCGAATATGGCTCTCGTAATTTAAAACCAAAATCCAAGCGAATTGTCGCGTAAGTGACATCAAGCCTTAATCCTATTCCTGAACTAATAGCAATTTGGTCGAACCAAAACTTATCAATATTCCCATTCGGTAATTTGTCATCTTTTTTAATGTTCCAAATATTCCCCGCATCAAAAAGAATCGCTGTATTAAAACGCCAAAAAAGAGGGAAACGAAACTCTGAATTGAATTCCAATTTTATATCTCCTGCTTGAAATGGAAAAGTTTTAGTTGAATCTGAATCTCGTGTAAAATCATGATAACCACCAGGTCCAATATCTCTAATAATCCATCCACGAATACTATTAGGTCCACCAACATAAAATTGACGAGAATAAGGGACGGGCGAGCTGTCTAAGCTTTTAGCCAAACCCATAGAAAGTCTTGCTGCAAATATTTTTTTTGCAGCTACTTGACGGTTATATCGAAATTCAACGTCACCACGCAAAAACTTTGAAAAAGGCAATGAATCTGTTAACCTATAAGAATTGCCCTTGTTAAACAATTTTTCCAATAGTAAAACCTCTGAACCTGATTGTTCAATATTACTTATAAACTGCCACCGCTCACCTAAAGAATTGATTTTTCCGTTTCTTTCATACGATAATAAACGTGCCACAAGACCCGTCATCAACTGAGGGGTCAAACTGCGTTTAAGGCGTTCGTCTGCCAATTTATCAAAGTTTGGCGTCCGACGAGTCAGTTGTAATTCAACACCCGTGGGGCTAATTATAAATTTTTCAGCACCATTTTGGCGTGTTAAAACATAGCGCGTTCCTAAATTGAATTGCTGAATACGGTATAAATCCAAACTCAACCTGTCACTGAATATATAGCTAAGTGTCACGTCAGAGCTCGCATTTTCTTTCAAATCCTTATAAAAAGACGATTTTATGAGACCAATTTTGTTAAAAAGAAGCCATGATTTTGAAAAATTAATAAATTTTGGAATGGAAAGCGTATTGTCAAAACGAATATCAAACGATAAGCCATTTATTGCCTCTTTACTAAACGATAAAGAACGATCAAGACCTACAGAAAATCGAGAATTGAAACGCTCTGCCCCACCAAAAAGATTGCGATGATTGAAGCCCAAGTCCGTCGCTAGACCAATTCGACCAAGCCGATTACCACTATTCGATACATTAATATTAGAATAATTGACTTCCACACCAGCATCAAAACTCATTTTTTTTGAAGGTATCAAATAGATTTTGTAAGAAATGGAGGAAGAATCGTCGGAATCAATATCAGGTTTAATATTGACAAACTTATACACACCTAAATTCGTTAATTGCCTTATCGTCTTATCATTTTTTTCTTTACTATACCATTCTCCTTCTGTCAATTGGATAGCATTACTGAGGGGTCCTATTTTCAAACCTAAATTACCATCATAAGTGCTAAACTTTTTTTTATCTGCTATAATTGTATCAAAAGTTGTTGTTTCACCTAACCGTGCATCAAAATTTGGAAAAATTGTTATTTCACCCAGCTTGTATTTTTGATGGTTCGGTCTGTCATTGGGTATCTGAACGGTCAAAGTGATATTGACAAGCCTTTCATTTTTATCATTGAATTTCAAATACGTCGTATCGGCTTCCAATTGCGTAATGTAGTTGGGCGTAAATCGGGCATACCCAAAATTGTTAAAGACGGTTGTTATTCGTTGCTTCTCTTGTTCAAACAGCCTTAGATCGAGCGGTTGCCCCTTCGACAAAAATGATTTATCGCGTGTATCATTCAATAAATACAATATCGCAGTGTCATTAGACGCAAATTTCATTGAATCAATGACATATAAAATCCCTGGATTTACTGTATAAGTTATAGTTGCTAAACCTTTTTCTTTATTGTGAAAATCATGGTCGCCAACCACCGAAGGGTAGTTATAACCAATATTTTTAAGATATTGCTCCATATTTTTAACCGTTGCATCTCGAAATAATTGCTTATAAATAGTGGGTTCACTGGCAAAACTTTGATACATCCAACGTTTAAACGTATTGGGTTGCGTGTCTTGCTGTTGTTTATACCAAAACCAAGCACCAGATTTCGATTTACCCACCAACATGTCAGGTAAGTCTTTTTGTTTGTATAAGGTCGCTAAACCTGTTTTAAGACTGGCTTTGGTGCGGCGATTCGAGACGTTTTTAAGATTTATTTTATTTGAACCGACGATATACTGATCTTTCTGCAAAAATTTATCAACATTGCACGCCGAAAGCAGCAGTAAAAACAATCCAATACTGAGGGGTACAAAAATATTTTTGTTTCTATATGGAATCATTTGCCATCGCTTCATAAATATTTCGTGTTTGCTTTTTAGAATTAAAATAAATCTAATAAAATTCAAATTCATTCTATAATATATGTTGTTATCAAATGCTAAACTCAAATACTTAATGTCGCTTAAAACAACTAAGATGCGACAAAAGTACGGCGTTTTCATCGTCGAAGGTGAGAAAATGGCACAAGAAGTTTTGACGTATAAAAGTATCGAAATCGAAACCATCTGTGCTTTAGAAACGTGGATTCAGAGCAATGAGTCTATGCTCAAACCTCTTTTTAATAAAATAATAACAGTGTCAGAAGCAGAATTGAAACAAATTTCTAACCTTACGACGCCCAACAAAGTGTTGATTGTGGCTAAAATACCCACCCCTCAGTATGACGATGCTATAATACAAAAGTCCTTTTCGATTTATCTTGACAGTATCCAAGATCCAGGCAATATGGGTACAATTATGCGTATAGCCGATTGGTTTTCAATGCCTTATATATTTTGTTCAAAAACCTGTGTAGATGTATGGCAACCAAAAGTCATTCAGGCAAGCATGGGTGCTTTTTTGCGCGTACAAGCGATGGAGATGGATTTTTTTGATATTAAAAAACGCTATCCAAACTTACCGATATTTGCCGCCATACTGAAAGGCAATAATATTTTTGAAAACAATACATTCCCAAAACACGGCATCATCATCATCGGTAATGAAGGCAGTGGCATTTCAGAAAACATTATTTCAGAAGCCGATTTCAAAATCACAATTCCAGGCGGCGGCGGTGCAGAATCCTTGAATGCGGCTGTTTCGATGGGTATTATTGCTGCTACACTTATTCATAGAACCAATAATTTTTTCTAACACGAATTACACGAATTACACGAATCACATAAATTATATGACGTGGCATTCGTGCAATTCGTGTAATTCGTGTAATTCGTGTTAGAAAAACAATTAAACCAAAACAGCACTATTTAAACTCACTGTCAATTTATCGAAATTCAACAATTGGGTCTGTAAAGTTTTTGTTTTTGGCAATTCATATTCAAAAAAGTAGCGCATCGTCACAAGTTTGCTTTCATAAAACAGTTTATCATCTGCACCTTCAACACCTTGTTGCAAAACTTTATCAGCAGCAATGCCCTGCTTCAACCACATCCACGCCACGACTACTAAGCCAAAATATTCAAGATATAAAGTCGCATCTGCCAACATGACTTCTGCCCCACTCTCTTGTCCATTTTCAAGTATTTTTTGCGTTAAATTGGTCAATTCTGACATATTTTCAGCCAATTGCGTCGCAAAAGCAGCGGTTTTGTCCGATTGCCCCCCCTCAGTAATTGCGGTATTTATTTCATTTTTAAACAACTCAAATGCCTTTCCATTAACCATTGATACCTTTCTACCCAAAATATCAAGCCCATGAATGCCTGTCGTGCCTTCATAAATTGCATTAACACGTATATCACGATACAGTAATTCAAGAGGATAATCATCGCAATAGCCCGCACCGCCTAAAGTCTGAATACCTGCTGAAACGGACTGAATGCCCATTTCTGAAGGATAAGATTTGGCAATAGGCGTCAATAATTCAAGCAAAAGATGCGCATTTTTGGCTTCTTCGGGCGTACCGACATGCGCCAAATCGGCATAATAACTGCACTGCATCAATAATGCTATGCCCCCCTCAGTCGTCGCTTTTTGGAACAATAACATACGGCGCACGTCAGCATGTTCAACAATCAAAACAGGTGCTTCAAGCGGATTTTTACTGCTCGGCATGCGACCTTGTGGGCGTTCATTGGCGTATTTCAAAGAGGTGTAATAAGCTGCCGAAGCCTGCCCTGCTGCCACAAGCCCCGTCCCAATACGTGCCTCATTCATCATTTTAAACATATACATTAAACCTTTATTCGGCTCACCGACCAAATAGCCCAAACACTCGCCTTGTTCGCCATACATCAAGTGGGCAGCGATGTAACCTTTTTGTCCCATTTTGCCATAAATACCAGCAGTTGTGACGTTATTGTCGAGTAAATTACTGTTTTCAGGACGATATTTTGGTACGACGAAAAGGGAAATACCTTTTGTTCCTGCAGGCGCACCCTCAATGCGTGCCAGTAAAAGATGAACGACATTTTCAGCTGCATCATGATCGCCACCTGATATAAAAATCTTCTGTCCTTTAATCTTGTAGACCCCCTCAGTATTTGTTGGTTCAGCCGCTGTGGTCAAGTCTGTCAAGGAAGAACCCGCTTGTGGCTCCGTCATGGACATGGTACCCTGCCAAGAACCGTCAAACATTTTGGGTAAATAGGTCTTTTTCAAGGCATCAGACCCAAAACTCACAATCAAATTGGCAGCACCTTTAGTTAAAAAAGGATAACAGGCATTGACATTGGCAGCATAGAACGTTAATAGGGCTGCGCTGCTCAAAATCTGTGGCATTTGCAAACCGCCATCTTCAACAGGAGACGTGGCGGCAATCCAACCACCTTCAGCAACGCTTTGTATTAAAACTTTTAATTGTGGATGAGTACGAACCATGCCGTTTTCAAAAACTGCTTTTTTTCTATCCATTTCGACATAATACGGGAAAAGTTGGGTGTCAGCAATTTGTTTAGCGGCATCTAATGCCATTTCGAAGGCTTCACGGGTGTAATCGGCATAAGCAGGATAACTATTTAGGGACGAGACATCAAGCATGTCAAAAAACAAAAACCGCAAATTGCGGTGACTGATAAATTGGTTCATATTCGATTAAATGTTATTTATAAAAAGTTAAAAAATTTGAGATTAGAGAAACTATTCATCTTGAAAACACGCTTTGAGACGGGAAAAAAAGAAATACATGATTTACAAGAAAATCATGTTAATTCTGTTTCATTTATTGTAATCCTATCTCTTTTAAGAAAAATTGATTTTTAAAAGGCAACAAGTTCTCATTTTTTGTTTTAATTTGCGAAAAAAGAATTAATATGATTTATACTTTATTTTTGATTTTAAACCTTTTCACCTCTACAACGCTTAACCATAAAACAAGTTCAACCACAGTTGAAAAAGTGAGTGTTTTGAACAAAATGCCCGCACAAGACATTGATATTTCAGGTTATTGGGAAGGAACAATTTCACGGGATGAAGGTTATGGCAAACGCGTTATGTTTCAAATTGAAGTCATCTTTATTCAAAAAGGCAAAAACATTACAGGTATCAGCATTGTTAGAGCAACAGATGATACGAAAACGTATAATGCCAAAATGGAATTAGAAGGCAAGTTCAAAAGCAGTTACTTGAAATATGTCGAAACTAAAATCGTTTTGGCTGACCCCATTCCTGATGCCGAATGGTGTATCAAAAAAGTGGAATTAATTTATAAAACACCGAACAACGAACCCACACTTGAAGGAATTTGGGAAGGGGCAACGGGTACAAATCGCAATTGTATTCCAGGGCGGGTTTCCTTGAAAAGAAAGCCTCCACGTGTATAAACTATAGATTTTAAGAAAATTAAATGAACAAAATAGTGCCTATGGAGAAACTGGAATTATATAAAGACAATAACGGATATTATAGTTTAGGTACAAAACTTGCGGTTGTCCTATTGCTCCTATTCAGTCCATTTTTATTGTCAAGCCCCCCCTCAGTATCCGCCCAAAAAACGAAATATTCAGGTATATGGCGCGGAAAAGGCACCGTCGATTTAGGTTTTGGCTATCGTGAAGAGTTTGAGTATGAATTGATTTTGACTCAAAAAGGTAATAAAATCAGCGGTTTTTCAACGACTATTCTCAACATCGGTGATAAAAAATATATGGCAAAAGCAGTTATCGAAGGTGAAGTGAATCGTAATTTTTTGAAATGCCGCGAAACACATAACGTTTATGAAGACCCCATTCCAAATTCGGGTTGGATACCTTTTTCAAAAATGGAATTGATTTACAAGGATAAAGACAATAACAATTTTCAAACCCTCGAAGGGTTGTACGAATGCACGGATAAAACTGGAGGCAGGCTCATTTTGGAGCGTAAACCGCCTCGGGTCTGATTTTTATTACCATATTTAACATTTTAGGATTGTTTTTAGTTGAAGATTGGCATAATTTTGTCCATTAAATATGCTATCAAAACTTATACACATAATCATAAAATTTAAATAATATGAGAATTACTAAACACAAAAAATCCCCTCAAAGACAATTATGGTCAAAATTTATCCTCCTCGCTTCTCTATCTTTTATCCATTTTAACTTCACCCCACCCCCCTCAGTATCTCTAATAAAAACAGATTTCAGCGGCATTTGGAGCGGCATGGCTTCAGTTGACTTTGGCGAAGGCTACAAAGAAGAGTTTGAATATGAACTATTGTTAAGACAGGAAGGGAAAAAAATCGTCGGTTATTCGACCACTATCTTGAAAATTGGCAGCAAAAAGTATGTTTCAAAAGCCTCGCTTGAAGGAGAAATACGGGGTAAAACGTTGATATGTCGAGAAGTGAAAAATGTCTATGAAGATAAATTGCCTAATGGCTGGGTGCTTATTTCCAAAATGAATTTAATGCATAAAGACATTCACAATTATCAAACCTTAGAAGGTCTTTACCAATGCATTGACAAAACAGGGGGAAAACTTGTTTTAGAGAAAAAACCACCTCGTGTTTAAGATTTTAAAGACTTTTTAAAGACAAAAAAACAAAATGGCGTTTGTGTTGTTACTTTTGTATTGTTTAAAATAGTCATTTTTAAATTCAAAACGTCCTTTTCTCATGCCTTCTTGGTTAATTTATACATTCATCACATTTGCTGCCGTTGTCGGCATGGAATTTATGGCTTGGTTCACACACAAATTCGTTATGCACGGTTTTTTGTGGCGTTGGCACGAAGACCACCATTTACCAAAACATTTAAAAGACGGTTTTTTTGAAAAAAACGACCTCTTTTTCCTTGTTTACGCCATCCCAAGCATGTTTTGCTATATTTTTGGCTCTTCTACAAAAATATGGGAAGTATTTTTTGTCGGTGTAGGCATTTCTATTTATGGTTTGATATATTTCTTAATACACGATGTGTATATTCATCGTCGCTTCGAATGGTTTCCGTTATTAGATAATTTTTACTCGCGCGCTATCCTTCGCGCGCATGGCGCACACCATGCGAAACAAACTAAAGAAGAAACCGAGTCTTTTGGCTTATTGGTCATCAATTCTAAGTTTTTTAGAAAAAGAACGGCGTGGAAAAAGAAAGTTAAAGACGAATATGAATCGGAGTTATAAAGTATAAAGTATAAAGTATAAAAAAAGCGACCCCTCAGTAAAGGTCGCTTTTTTTATACTTCTTAACTCATGTGTCATACTGAACATCAGTGCATTCTATCGCCGCGCACTTCTAAATTTTGCAAAATCAATTCCTCATGCGCTAAATATTCTTTCCAACGCGCCATCACTTTATCCTCATTTCCACCATATCTTTTTGCTAAATCAATAAACAAACGGTAATGCCCAGCTTCGGCAACCATAAATTTATAATAAAATTTACGCAAATTTAAATCATTGACATACAAAGACAAAAGACGAAAACGCTCACAGCTTCGAGCTTCAATTAAAGCGCAGATCAATAATTTTTCAACCAAACGCTCCGTTCTGTCGCCTGATTTGTATTCAAATTTCATCAATTCATTCACATATTCGTCCTTGCGTTGTCGTCCCAACGTCAATCCCCGTTTGTCCAATTCTGCCAAAACAGCACGAAAATGCCCCCATTCTTCTGTCACTATCGGCGCAAGTTCGCGCACCATCTCTATAAATTCAGGGTATGCTTGTATGAGCGAAATACACGCTGTGGCTGCTTTTTGTTCACAATAAGCATGGTCTGTCAAAATATGTTCAAGGCTAATTTCAGCCATATTGACCCAACGCGGGTCTGTCGGTAATTGTAAACCAAGCACTTGCTTGTGTTCCTCACTTATTATTTGTGTTTTTTCCATAAATATTTCTAAAAATTATGATTTTACTGAGGGGGGGTTATAGATTTTTAGATGAACTTTCCAAAAGTTTAAAGCTTTTGAAAAGTTATAATGAATTAAAAATCAATATTTTATCTACTTTTTATTTTTCAAATAAATGATAAACGCTTTGCGAATATCTAAACGTCTATCCGATGATTCTGTAGGCATATCAATATTTGAAATATTGGAATTTTGTGGATTAAAGAAATCAAAACCCGTTTCCTTGCCGCTAAAAAGAAAATCACTGGTCGCGCAATGGTACGTTTTAGCATCATTTAAAGCCTCACCATTGATAACAAATGTTTTTGAAGCCTCTGAATAGCTAATTTTATCCCATTGCAAATAGCCACCTTTACCTTTTGAGGCAATACCCGCCGTCAATACTTTGTTCAATTCCGAGCCTTTTATGTCAAATTCGACTACTTTTCCGCCAAAAGGCATGATGCGAACGACATCGGCTTGCGTAATATTCCCTTGTACTTGGTCATCAATGCGAATCGAGCCAGAATTAAAAAATGAACAATCTACTGTCTTTTTAGCCACATTTGTTATAGATTTTGCGACAGCTGCCCCTAAATTAGTTTGTGAATAGCGTATCGAAGTTTCACGTCCGTCGAGTGCTTCAGTCACATTGGCAATCACTTCGTTTGGATTAAAACCTTGCGCAACAAAAGCTTTTTGCATAATGTCTTCCCATTTTTTCACAACAGCAGCAACCGTGGGTTCATCTGCTATTTTATCATCAACTTTAATCAATTCAGACCTAATCGCTAACTGTTTGGTTTTCAAGTCATAAGAACACCGATGCACATAAACAGTTTTTGCATTCGCATCTGCTTTTGTTATGATTGTTTTGCCCACAACATGACGCATATTCGTGTGTTCATGACCGCCCATAATAAGCGATATTGAGGGGTTTTGTGCTGCAATTTCTTTATCCGTTTCGATAGCCACATGCGTGATACCTGCGATAACATCCACATGTTCTTGTTTTGTTAACACATCGTCAACAATGCTTTTAGACCGCTCAAACACATCGCTGTAATAGACATAATCTTTTTTGTTGGCATCCAAAACAACACTCCAAATACCAACTTTAGCGGATTCACCTGTATTTCCGTCTTTTATATTCAACACTTTATATTCATCAAAATAGTCATCGCTACCTGTCCTATGAAACGGGACGATGTTCTCACCTTCTTTGTGAAAAGCATTGGACGAAATCCATTCAAATTTTGACTCATCTAAACGCGCTTGAAGGTCAACGTAATCGATGTCAAATTCATGATTTCCGAAACAAGCCAAATTGAGTCCGAGTGCATTCAGCACCTCCACCATTTGTCGACCTTTAATACCTTTTCCTTCATATTTTAAAGTGCCAATTACTGAGGGGGATAAAAAATCACCGCTTAAAACTGTATAAGTATTAGGATTTTCATTCAATAGTTTTTGACGAATCGTGGCTACCCGCGCCATTCCGCCCGCCTTACCATTTTCAGTTGGTGAAATTTCGTAGACATCGTTGAGTTGCAAAAATATCCATTCTACCTTACCATCTGCTTTACCATAATTGGTTGTTATCAATTTTGATGTTTCGCAAGACGAAACTAAGAAAAAGATGATGCTAAACAGGAACAATGTGCGTAAAGTCCTCATTTTGAATTTTTTTTAAATTAAGAAAAATAAATCTAATCTTCGCAAATGTAAACAAGATGTGATGAAAAACAAAAGGAGAAGCCGATAACAACTTCTCCTTTTTTAAGTTTGGTGAGGCATCTAAAAGATGCTACTATTTTTCTGAAACCTGCTTCATGGATGCTTTTGCTTTGTGTGAGGTCATAGAAACCATTTCATCACCATATTTGGAGCATTTACCGCTAATGTCAAACAAGGCATCTCCATGGGTTGTTTTTCGTTAAAAATGAATAAAAAATACATTTTACTGAGGGGGTCAATTTAAGGACACCAATGTCTCAAATGCCTTCAAAGCCTTGCCCGAAACCAAAGCTTCTTCTGCCTCAGCAATACAATCTATCAAAGACGTTTGGGGTTTCATGCAATGTATGGCAATCCCTGCGTTAGCTGTCACGGCATCCACTTGCGCTGATGTTCCAGTACCCCTCAGTATAGACATAAAAATAACGCCCGCTTCTTCAACCGTATCGCCACCAAAAAGAGACTCTTGCGTAAGCTGTTGTTTACCAATACTTTGTGGCGACAAAGTCACTTCTTTATTGTTCATTTTCAGCTTAAAATCACCTGTTAAACTCACCTCATCGTAGCCGTCAAGGGCATGAACAATCGCAAATTGTTTACCAGGTATTTGTTGAAAAATGTACTGATACAGACGTGCCAATTCCAAACTAAAAACACCCGACAACTGATACTTAGGTTGCGCTGGATTAACCAACGGACCCAACATATTAAAAAAAGTCTTGACACTCAATTGTTTACGGATGGGTCCAACGGTTTTTAAAGCAGGATGAAAAAACGGGGCATGGAAATAACAGATATTGGCTTTGTCCAATTGTCGTTTCAATTTGTCCGTATCATTGGTAAATTGATAGCCCAAATGCTGCAAAACATCCGAAGAACCACTGTTTGACGACACACCGACGTTGCCATGTTTCGCCACTTTGTAACCCGCACCCGCTAAAATAAAAGCCGATAATGTCGAAATATTGAACGTATTTTTACCATCGCCACCCGTACCACACACATCAATCGCCTCCACACCTTCCAAATCAACGGGTACGCACAACTCCAATAAAGCCTCCCGAAACCCTTGCAATTCCGCTACAGCAATCGGACGCATCAAGTAAACGGTGATGAACGATGCTATTTGCGCCTCGTTGTACTTGCCTGTCGAGATGTTGACGAGAATCTCTTTGGCTTCCGCTTTTGAGAGCTTTTTATGTTCAAAAAGTTTTGATAAAACTTGTTTCATAATTGATTGATTTCTAATTTTTTAGTAAAAATACTGAGGGGTACAAAACTATCACTTAACTTCCTCATAATCAACATCTTCCGTATCGTCATCATCGTTATCTTCAAAATCGTCGTCGTCGTCGTAAAAACCATAAAAATCATTATCACCTTCTATCATCACAACATCATAATTGCCTTCACCAACACTTTTATTTAATTTTGTTATGACGGCATTGACATTATCAAAAGGTCCATTGATGAAGCATGGTCTGCCATTTTTGCCAAATTCAACCTCAATCAACGCAACATCTTCGGTGTCTTCTTCTAAAATCATCTGGCTCAAAGCCCAGTCTTTTTCAGGCTTAAAACCTAAATCTTCGGCATAGGCAACCGCACCATATATAATGTTGTGTGCCAAAACATAGTCAATTTGGGTTTTCCCATACATGTGAGTGTTGAAAATTTTATCCAATAAATCTTCATATTCATATTCAGGTTTATTGAAAAGAGGATTAGAATTTTTCAAACCCAAGCAGAAAATATCCACCAAATAGATACCAAAAGTCATATTACCAGAGGTATGTCGCCGAGCGACGACGATACTGCACATCCCTGCTTCTTTCCAATCGGAGCTAATCCAACATTCGGCAATCGGCAATATCCGCGCACGACCTGTCAGAATATAATTTTTAGGCGAAAGTTGTTGTTGTGGTTTTGCGGGTACTTTTTTCTTAGTTTTCTTTTTGTTTGCCATAATAATTATTGATTTAAAGTGATACTTTGTTTGACCACAGGTTGGACTGATTTGAGAGATTTACGCTGATTTTTGCTTAGTTCCTTACAGGATGACAAGAGCAAAAATCAGTGTGAATCTCTCAAATCAGCACAATCTATGGTCAAATAATTTTAAAAAACATATTCAATCGCATTCCCTTTTTTCACCCCTTCTGGTTGCAAAAAGTCCCTTAATATCTGCTTCCCATAGTCCGTCATAATGCTTTCTGGATGAAATTGAACGCCTTTGACATCGTATTCGACGTGACTCAATGCCATAATGACCCCCTCAGTATCAACAGCAGTTATCTTCAAGTCGGCGGGCAAAGTCTCCCTCACAACTGCCCATGAATGATAGCGACCGACTAATATTTCAGCAGGTACATTCTTGAAAATGGCTTCGTTTTTATCCACAATCTGTATCGGCGTGGCTATACCATGATACACTTTCGGCAAATTGTACAACGTTCCGCCAAATGCCTCGCCTATCGCTTGTTGTCCCAAACATACACCAAAAATGCGTTTTGTGGGTGCATATCTTTTTATCAAAGCGGGCATAATCCCTGCGTCACTTGGCAAACCGGGTCCAGGCGACAAAATGATGCAATCGTAGGCATCCACAGCGTCCAAACTGATTTGATCATTCCGAAATACTGAGGGGGTCTCTCCTGTCAATTCGGTGATGTATTGCACCAAATTATAGGTAAAACTATCGTAATTATCGAGGACTAATATTTTCATAATATTTTAGGCGACAGGTGTTAGGCGGCAGGCGACAGAATGCGCCGAACTTTAACTGTCTTTTTAAATGTTAAATAAAAATCAATTAAATCAATGACTGTGTTTTTGAACTTAATTTATTGATATCCACCAAGGGATTTTATTAAACCGTTAATAATTTTTCCTATTTCGGAACACTGAGCGATACCATTTTGTGAGATGCTATCATCAGCATAACCTAAACGTTTAGCTAAATAAAGCATAGACTTAACTTCGCTATTTGAGCCTTGCGCTACACTTAAAAATCGTATAAAATCCTTATCTGTATTTCTTTCAAAACCTTCTGCTATATTGTTTGAAATTGAAACCGAAGCACGACAAATTTGGTCTTTAAAGCTAAAATCTCTTAATTGTGAAAAATTCTGATAAACGAAAACTGCTAAATCTTGTCCTTTTTGCCAACCTTTAATATCTTCAAATTTAGAAAACGCCATGTGTAATGTATGTTTAATGATTAAAAAATCTTGTTTAGGCAAATAGGCGTAAGGCGTAAGGCGTAAGAACGGCTTCCCTAACCTGATGACTAACGCCTATCGCCTGTCGCCTAATTTATCTTTTCCGCAGCAATCAACGCCACTTTCAACGCATTTAACTTATGATTTACCTCCTGCAACTCCGTCTCTTCAACACTCGACACAACAATACCAGCGCCCGCTTGACGGTACAAAACATTATCTTTTGACAAGAATGAGCGAATCACAATCGCGTGCGTCAAATCGCCATTAAAACCGATGAAACCGATGCCGCCGCCGTAAAAATGGCGGTTCGTTTTTTCGTAATGGTCAATCAATTCTATCGCTTTGTATTTGGGCGCACCGCTCAAAGTACCTGCGGGGAATGTATCTGCAAAAACATCAATAGGATTGACACCATCCAACAATTCGCCTTCAACTTTTGAAACGATGTGAATGACATGACTAAAAAACTGAATGTCGCGCAATTCTTTGATTCTCACTGATTTACAATGTTTTCCTAAGTCATTACGCGCCAAATCCACAAGCATAATATGCTCCGCATTTTCCTTGGGGTCGGCTGCCAAAGCGCGGGCAGAACGGGCATCTTCTTCGTCATTGCCTGTCCGTTTATACGTTCCTGCAATCGGATTGACCCCTGCGATGCGGTTTTTAACGACCAATTGTTGTTCAGGAGATGAACCAAAAATCTTATATGTACCGTAGTCAAAATAAAACAAATAGGGCGAAGGATTGATTGACCTCAATGCCCGATATACTTGAAATTCATCACCTGAAAATTCTTGGGCGAAATTGCGCGCTAAAACAATTTGAAACACATCGCCAATTTGACAATGGTGTTTACCAATCGTGACCAATTTTTTGAAATCCTCGTCGCTCATATTCGTCTTTTCCTCCCCCCTCAGTATAAAATCAAAAGTGGGAACAGTTTGACTGTGCAAAATGGTTTCAAGCCGCTCCATTTCAGATGACATGCCGTCCGCGAGGTTCTCAATAATCGTCATTTCGTCCTTAAAATGGTTGATGGCAATCACAAAACGGTACAAAGCGTAGTGCAAATCAGGTAAATCGGTTAACCTTTTCGTTTTGTCCAAAACCATCGTGTCAAAATATTGCACCGCATCATAACTCGTATGACCAAAAAAACCATTGCCCCCTAAATCCCCCAAAGGGGGACTTGTTGTCGTAAAGTCCCCCTTTGGGGGATTTAGGGGGCTTGTTTCAAACTGCTCAATAAAGTTTTTAAACTCTTGTAAAACGGCAGAATTGGGCAGTTTTTGCACCCTTTTTGTGCCATCCGTAAATGTTTCCGTTACATCATTGCCCTGCGCGACAAAACGTGCAATCGGCTCAATACCGATGAAAGAAAAGCAATTTTCAACACTCCGAAAGTCCGTTGATTCCAACAAAACAGATTCGGTGTATTGGTCACGTACTTTCAGGTAAATACTGACGGGTGTAAATGTGTCCGCCAAATGTTTTTTCGTAATCGTCTTTAATTGTATTTTAGTTTGAATTGCCATTTTTATAATTAATTGATTTTCAATTTTTTAAATAACATTTATTTTTATAACTTTTCAAAAGGTAGAGCTTTTGAAAAGTTATAATTTTGATGCCAGAGCCCAATATAGGTTGTCACTGAACGAAAATTCACCCACAATACTGAGGGGGGTCTTTTTCTCATGAGCACGTAAAGAGCGTTCATTTTGTTTATTGATAAATGTAATTGCAAAAGCATAATGCGGTGCATAAATTGCTTGAATGGCTGTAAAAAGTTGCCCCAAAACACCCTGCCCTCTAAAAACTTCATCGATACAAACGGGTCCATATTGAAACGAGTTTTCAGTCGTAATAGCTGAATTTTCTAAAGAAAAATCATGTAAAACACTTGCCATTTGCTGAATAATTGCCCATTGATTGTAATATGCCCAATCGCTTGTCAAGGCATAAGCTGCCAACGCCCCTGAATTGGCAACCGCTATAAAAACACCACCTTTTGAAGTCAAATGCACAAATTGCTCATGCGTAACTTTCATGGTCACAAACCCTTTCGTCTGTTTTTCGGCTTCCGTCAAATTACTGACATGATATTTTTCTTGAAGCTGTAAAATCGCCTCAATATGTTCCGCAGTTGCTTGTAAAATCTTCATCTTCAACATTTTATAATACAAATACAAACCTTCAACAACCAATAAACCAGTAACCAATTCACCAATAACCAAAACCAAAAACGGCTTGCTGGGTTAAGACCAACAAGCCGTTTTTGATATGAATACGATTTCAGAAACAAAACGGTGTGCGCTCAACCCTCGAGAGTTTGAGTGTGCCACCACCAGTTATTTGCTTGAAAAGAAGGATTCATTATTTTTAATTTTTAAAATTAGGCTGCAAAGAAATTTCTTTTTTTGTTGAATATCAAAGTTTTAATGATTTTTTCTTTAAAAATAATTAAAATTGATTCGTAAAAAGTTGATTTTCAATGGAATACTGAGGGGTTATTTTACGCACGTTGCCGTAGATGCAATACATCAGTTGCTTCCACTGGTCGAACTTGATTTGCAAAAACAGTAATGACATCCAATGTCTCACTTTGAGCATTCAACATTTCGACTTCATAACCTTCGTGTTGACCGTGAATATCGAGGACAACACCCACGTCTCCTACTTCAAATTCACCAATATTTTCTGTAAGTGTTACGCGGTCAAATAGTTTAATTTTATTATTTCTCATTTATATTTTTTTTAATTTCTTATCTGGATAAGCTGTTATTAAATATGGAAATTTATCGTTTTTATTTATTTGCCAAACCGTTTTCAGCATAGGCTTAGGTTGTCGCTTTGAATCTAAATACCCATAAACAATGTATTTTTTACCAAAATGTGTTTCAATACAGCTATCAAAATCATTTTCGGCTATTATTCGTTTTAAGGCTACAATTAAATCCATATAATTCGTTCTTTCAAAACCAAATTTTTGGTAAAAAGAAGCTTTACTTCTACCGTCGTGGTGGTCAAAATTAAGCAAATAATCAATTAATTTCTCCTTCGAAACAATAGCTTGCTCATAGTTAGGTACTTTCATTTTGCTTGTTTCACAAACTTAGGTTTTTTAAAAGTTAAAAATATCGATAAATAATTAAAAAGCGATTTTTTATTTCTCATTCATCTTATAATATAATCGTTTCAACGGCAGTGGACAATCATTCACATTCTGTAAAATGGCAACAGCATCATCGCCATCATAATCCATTAAATGCCAAACATTATTCGGTTGCTTTGAATAGACAGAAACCCGTTTGCGGTCTTGATGTATCAAAACATACTCTTTGAAACTCGGTAAAGTGCGATACATATCAAATTTCAATGTACTATCATGCGATTTCGTTGACTTTGACAATACCTCAATCACGGCAGTTGGATTTGTAATAGTATCTTCTCGTCCTTCAAAATAATCGGGTTTTTCGCAAATTACAACAGCATCGGGATAAACAAATCTATTGAAAGCGTCTATACGAATTTTTGTATCGCTGTTGCTAATAATGAAATCAAAATCATTATCATATACGAAAATATTTAGCAATGTAATAACTTGACTTGCTAATCTATTGTGTGGTAATAATGCTCCTGCCATTTTTACAATGATACCATCGTGGTATTCGTTTTTATGAAGCGATTTTTCTTCCGCCCGAAAGTATTCTTCGATGGAAATATAACGTGGTGTTATCGCTTTTTTCTTAGGCGATAAAAGACTGGTTGCTGCGGACATGTTTTCTAAATTTTAACAAAAATAAGGTTTTATTTTCTAAAAAAGACCAATAATCTCACTTAACTTGATTTTTTTAGTTTTATTAAGTAGCATTTTTCGTTGATTTATAAAAAAAATCACCCCCTCAGTATTTTTCATAAAAACTACAACAGAACGCAATATCTTAGCCCGAAAATTAATAAAAATATGCACTTAGCTATTGACATCGGCAATTCAGATATTGTTTACGGCATAGGACAAAATGAGGAATGGACACATGTTTTTCGCACGCGTTCGTTGCCTGATGAACCACCGTTTTACTACGAAAAACAACTGCGTTTGCATTTTTTAGAGAGTAATTTGGGTATTTACGAGATAGATATGCTTGTTTTGAGTAGTGTTGTGCCACATTTGACCGATACAATTACGGCAATGTTGACAGAACTTTTTGGCAAAATGCCTACCATTGTTTCTCCTATTATCTTTCCAAAATTAACTGTTGCTATTGACCAAGTAAATGAAATCGGTGCAGACCTTTTTGCCAATGCGGTCGCGGCTTTTACGAAGTATCAATGCAACATCGTCGTCGTTGATTTTGGCACAGCTTTGACGTTCACGACGGTTTCTAAAGAAGGTACAATTATCGGCGTTGCCATTACACCTGGGCTAAAAACGGCAGTTAAATCCTTGTTTACAAATACGGCGCAACTACCTGAAGTGCCGCTTGTTGTACCCAAATCGGTATTCGGCAAAAACACGGTTCATGCCATTCAGTCGGGTATTTTGTTGGGTTATGAAAGCTTAGTGCGCGGCATGATTCATCGTATTCGCCTTGAATTAGGCGGAGATTGTGCAGCTGTGGCAACGGGCGGTTTATCTTCAATTATTGATACTTTAAAGGACGAATTCATTGATATTAACCGCAATTTGACCCTTGATGGATTGAGAATTATTGGTGAATACAACAGGAAAAACCCCTTAGTATGAAAAATACATAGGAAATTACAACCACTTTTTCAAAAGTTTGTTTCATATTCAATTCTTTCAATAGAAAATGAAAATTCATGTCAAAAATTAATGTTTCGGCAGTTAGCTACTTAAATACAAAGCCTTTTTTGTACGGTATTTTTCAACATGATGTACAAAATGATATCAATATGTCGCTTGACATCCCCTCAGTATGTGCGGCAAAATTAGTATCTGGTGAAGCCGATTTAGGGCTTGTTCCTGTCGCTGTGATTCCGCAATTGTCTTCTCCATATATTATTTCGGACTATTGTATTGGTGCTGTAGGTGCCGTCAAAACTGTTTGTATTTATTCCGATGTGCCGATTGAGGAAGTGAAAGCTTTATATCTTGATTTTCATTCGCGTACTTCAGTCGCTTTGGCAAAAGTTTTATTGGAAAAACATTGGCAGCTCAACCCCATTTTATTGGATTCTGAAGAAGGATATATCGAAAAAATAGGCGGCACAACCGCAGGTTTGGTCATTGGCGACCGTACAATTGGTTTGTCGGAACGTTTTAAATATGTCTATGATTTAGGCCAAAAATGGGCAGATTATACTGAGGGGTTACCTTTTGTATTTGCCGCTTGGGTATCGAATAAAAAATTGTCCCCTGACTTTATTAAAAAATTCAATGAAGCATTAAAGATTGGTTTAGAACATATTCCGCAGTTAATTTATATTCTTCCGACGCAATATTTCGCATTCGATTTGAAAGAATATTTCACAAAAAATATTTCTTACACTTTGGATGCACCCAAAAAAATCGCTTTAAAACGCTTCTTAAATGAAATTGAAAATCCTGTTTCAATCGAAATCGCTTGATATGGTTTAACAAGCTAAAAGTTTGCAACTTTTAGCTTGTTTCCTGTTTTGTTTTATACATTTGTTAAAAAACGAAACAATCATGCCCAACCAATTTAATAGACAAATCTCGCTCTACACACTCACCATGATTGCCATTGGGTCGAGCATCGGCTCAGGTATTTTCAAAACACCATCTGAAATTGCAGGTTATTTGCCCGTTGAAGGTTGGATGTTTGCCGTTTGGATTGTCGGTGGCATCATTGCCTTGTGCGGTGCTTTGACTTTTGCAGAAATTGCTTCACTTTATCCAAAAGCAGGTGGTTTTTATGTTTTTTTGAAAGAAGCCTTTGGCGAATTGCCCGCTTTTTTGTACGGCTGGACGATGCTTGTTGTTGTCAATACAGGCTCTTTGGCGGCTTTGAGCTTGGTTTTTGCTTCGTATCTCAACTTTTTAGTCCCTATTTCAGAAACCAT
>JAYTUQ010000185.1:0-25680 GCA_043744455.1 Saprospiraceae bacterium
AGTTTTTGTCTTCTGGAAAATACTCAGCACCACCACGTGAGCCTAAGCCAGGACGACCTTGACGGTCAACAATATGAAAAGCCCATTTGACTTTAAAAACATACTTTTCACCCCTTTTCAATGGTTTCGGCAGGTCAATACGCATCATCGTTTCAACAATTGTGTAAGGCAAAGCCTTGTCTGTCGCATCGCGTACCCAATCAATTTTATAACCATAATCCTCATCGGGGTGCATGTATTGCAATTGACGCGCTGACATTTTCTCGCCCATCTTTTGCTCTTTTGTGGTCACCGAAATACTTTTAGGGTCATGCGTGTTTTGGTCCAATTGCAACCAAAGGTAAGACAAGGCATCGGGCGAGTTGTTGGTGTAAGTAATCACTTCTTCACCGCTAATGGATTGCTTGTCATCGTTCAACTCTGTTTTGATTTTATAATCGGCTTGTTGTTGCCAATACTCATGTCCGGGCGCACCCGAAGCTGTACGGTAATTGTTGGCAGTAGGCAAAATTTCCTCTAATTGACGAAACTTGTCGTCGAAAGGTTCAGCTTTTGATTTTTCTTGACCCCTCAGTATAGGCGACATGGAAAAGCACAAAAGGACAAGAAACAGACTCTTTTGCAAGAATTTTTTCATCTTAAGAATTGGTTTGTTATAATTAGATAATAGATTTTCAAATAAAATTTCGTAAAAATACGACAGATTTTGAGAGAGATGGTTGTTTTACCATGCAAAAAAAATGTCTGAATAAGATGAAAGCCTATTGAAAGGTATTTTTAGACGAAAGGGCTTTAGATTGCCTGTAAATGTGTGTGTATTAATAGTTGTGTTAAGATTAAACTTTATAGAGAAAAGTATTGAAAAAGTTTACATTAAACGAAACTGCAACTATATTTGTACTGAAAAACTAAACATCTAATGGAGAAACTTTTTGACATCATATTTTTGGACGAAGCGTTTGAATTTTTGAAAAGTATTGACAGAAGGCATTACGAAAAAATCCTTTACAATATTCGCAAGTCGCAGAATACGCATGACCCCGAACTTTTCAAAAAACTAAACGGTGATATTTGGGAATTTAGGACACTTTATCAAGGTCTACAATACAGACTTTTGGCGTTTTGGGACAAAACTAATAATAAAGAAACATTGGTCATTTCAACACATGGTTTTGTGAAAAAACGGAGTAAAGTACCTGAAAACGAGATATTGAAAGCGCGAAAAAAACGTGCGGAATATTTCGAAGAAATTGAAAAATTAAAAAAGAATAAGTAATGAAAATATACACATTAGACGAAGTTCAAAACGAATTAATTGGAACTATTGGTACACCAAATCGTGACCGATTTGAGTATGAATTACAGATGGATTTGATTGGTAAAGCCATCAAACAGACTCGCTTAGAACGAAATTTGACACAAGAAGAATTAGGAAAGCTGATAGGTGTACAAAAATCTCAAATTTCAAGGCTTGAAAGTAACGCAAGTAATGCAAGGGTTGACACTTTAATGCGTGTATTCACGGCGTTGAAAGCAAAAGTAAAATTGCAAGTAGAACTTTCGCAGACTGAATTCATTATTGGATAATAGAAAAATTGTCAACAAGAGTTTACCATACTTGTCCCAATAAGAATCGAGAGAAACGAGAGGAAAGCACTAAAAATACTGAGGGGTTAAAAGAGAGTTTTGTGGTAGGTTTTCAACAATAATATTTTAATAAAAATAAAATTTATAACTTATTAATTAACAAACAACTAATCGTTTATAGCGTTGCGTTTTCGAGTAAAACATGCGTCTATTTACTATTTGCGAGTTATGTTACCGGACACTTCACTTAAAATGACAAATCAAATCACTCTTGTTTTTATATTGACAGCGACTTGCTTATTGACATGTTGTAGTTCATCAATCAATATAAACGACTATATCGAAAAGACCACTCCATTTAATTTAACTTTAAATGAGATAGACTTAGCGACAGGGCTAACGAAATTATCTCAAACAAACATTTCAGTTAATTCTGACAAACATTTAAAACTTATTAATTGGTTTGACAAAAATAGAAATGGTTGGCAATCAACACCAGCTTCTTATGCGACATTTATTTGTGTTACACAAGGTTCATTCAGACTTTTATACAATAATCATGCAGATGGAGTTATCGTTGGCTTTACTGACAAAGATAAAAAACCGAGACAATATTCGAAAACTATCGAAAAAGGAGAATTAGATTTTTTGATTAGCTACTAAGCTGGCAGTAAATTTTAAGGAATAATAAAAAAATCTGTGCAAATCAGAAAAATCAACCTAATATGTGTTTTAAGCTAAATAGTTACTGTAACTATTTAGCTTAAAAAAATTTCGCTAAAACCGTTAATTTTGAACTATGAAAACTTTAACAATAAATCTACCCGACACTTTAGATGTGGATAATAGGGATTTGGTAATTCTCATTGCTTCCCGCCTTTACGAACAAGGTAAACTGTCATTTGGACAAGCGGCAGAAGTAGCGAGTCTAACTAAACGGACTTTTGCAGAATTATTGGGTCGTTACGATGTTTCCCTATTCAATTTTCCTGCATCAGATTTGTCAAAAGACGTAGCCAATGCCTAAGACGACTATATTGGGTCTGTCGGCTGATGTTGAGCGTCAGCATTGATTGAAGCAGTAAGGTAGTCTCCCTAACTATTAACATTCTCAACATTCCCAAATCACCTACACCTTTTCCAGTAAAAATCCCTATTTTTGCCGCGTTTTTAAGTTCTACTAATAATACAGCTCTATGTCTTTTCCAATCGTCCATATCTTCATGTAGCGACCTCGCTTGAATCTCAATACCAATACTTTGAGTAAGTTATTGATATTTAAAGACTTATCAATAATATTTATTTTTACTAAATCGAAAATATCAATCAGATTCCGTTTAAATCTGTGATTAAAATCAATATATATCCGTGATAGATAAATTAAAAGCCATTGCAGACCGCTTCGTACATCTTGAGGAGCAATTGAGCAACCCCTCAGTAACGAGCGACTTAGATAAGTTCAAACGCATCAATAAAGATTACAAAGAATTGATGCCGATTGTTGAATCCTATAAAAAATATGCGGCATTGCTCGATCGCCGTGGGCAAGCGCAGGAAATGCTCGCCGAAGCCGATATGCGCGAGATGGCACGCGAGGAACTCAATGAGGTTGAGCCTGAAATTGCTACTTTGGAGGAAGATATCAATATATTATTGATTCCAAAAGACCCCGAAGACTCGAAAGATGTGCTTTTTGAAATCCGTTCAGGCACAGGCGGCGACGAAGCCAGTCTTTTTGCAGGCGATTTATACCGCATGTACCAACGCTTTTTCGACCGTCAAGGTTGGAAAACGGAGGCGATGGAGGTCAATGAAGGTTCTGTAGGTGGCTACAATAAATTGGTTTTGGAAGTGACTGGCGAGGATGTTTTTGGCAAACTAAAATTTGAATCGGGCGCACACCGCGTACAACGTATTCCAGAAACAGAGTCAAAAGGTCGCGTGCATACGTCTGCTGCAACGGTGGTTGTGATGCCCAAATTGGAGATGGAAGACGTAGAAATTCGCAAAGATGACTTGAAAGTTGACGTTTATCGTGCTTCGGGTGCGGGTGGACAGCACGTCAACAAAACGGAATCGGCGGTGCGCATTACCCATATTCCGACAGGCGTGGTTTCTGAATGTCAAGAAGGCCGTTCGCAAATTCAAAATCGTGAAATGGCTTTGCAACAACTCTATAACCGCATTTATCAAGCAAAAAAAGAAGCGCACGATGCCGAACAAACAAAAACACGCCGTTCCCTCGTCGGCTCGGGTGATCGGTCTGATAAGATTCGGACGTATAATTTCCCCCAAAACCGCGTAACGGACCATCGTTTGGAAGGAGATAATAAAAATTTTAATCTTGACCGTGTCATTGAAGGCGATATTGATGGCATTTTGGAAGCCCTGCGTGTGGCGGACAATGCGGAAAGGTTGAAGTCAGAAGAATAATAATTCTCAACTTTCCGAAAGTTAGCAACTTTCGGAAAGTTTGAACAATATAAATCATTGAATAATGAATCAAAACGGTAAACAACCACTCGTCGAAGTCGAACGCTTACTCAAACAATATCGCTCGGAACTTGCCACAGCAGCAGAGACGGTTCGGACGCAAGACGTGTCAAACTATCCCATTTTTGTTGCTTCAAAAACGGAATTGGAGCTGGGTATTCCACTTTTACTGAGGGGGTCATTGCCCAACGAATGGGCAGTCAATGCGTCAACTTTGGAGGAATTTCACGTCAAAAGAATTATTGAGACGGAAAAAATTGACGATTTTAGAAGTCTTTATCGGAAACATTCAGACGAAATCTGTGTTTTTGTATATCTGGCTGATGGCACTGCTAAATTCGTTTTTATTCCCGCATAAATAGTCATTAAGTCAATTGTCATTAAATTATTCGTCATTCTTTCTAAAATAACGATTGACAAATGACGATTGACAAATGACGATTGACAAATGACTTAATGACTATTGACAAAATGACTATTAACAAATGACTAATACTATAAATTTACGCAGATTTCGTCGGTGGGGCATCGCTACAATTATCGCTACTATTTTCTTAATTTGGGTCGGCGGTTGGGTGCGTTCAACAGGTAGCGGCATGGGTTGTCCAGACTGGCCCAAATGTTTCGGTGTTTGGGTACCACCAACGAGTGAAGCCGGATTACCCGCCGATTATTTGCAACATTATACTGATTTACGGAAAAAGAAAAATGAGCGCGTTGCCAAAATGCTGGATCGAATGGGCATGTCGGAAACAGCACAGCGCATTCAAAATGACCCCTCAGTATCTGAGCATGAACCGTTTAATGCTTACAAAACATGGACAGAGTACATCAACCGAGTCATCGGTGTACTCGTCGGTTTTCTCATTTTTTTGACCTTATTGTTCTCGATTCCCTTGCGAAAAGTGGATAAACGTATCTTTTTGCTGTCTTTAGCAGGTTTTATAGGCGTAGGTTTTGAAGGTTGGTTAGGCTCTTTAGTCGTCTCTACGAACCTAATGCCGTCATTCATCACTGTTCACATGATTATAGCCATGCTCATTTTAGTGGTGTTGATTTCAGCGGTGTTGATTTCCTATACACATGAGGGCAATATGAGCGATTTATTAACTATAAAACCTATGGGTTTGGTGTGGGGCGGCGTCGGTGTTAGTATTTTGATATTGATTCAAATCATCATTGGTACGCAAGTACGAGAAAATGTGGACTTAATTTCTTCTGCCTTAGGTGAGGCAAATCGCCATGAATGGATACCTAATTTGGACAGCATTTACCGAGTACATCGCACGTTTTATTATGTTGTAGCGGCTGCCATCATGTACTGGGTGTGGTTACTGAGGGGGCGTTTTTTTTCAATCAAAAGTGTCAAGTTTTTCTCTACGCTGCTACTCGGTTTGCTTATTTCAGAAATTGTATTTGGCATATCTATGCACAATTTCGATATTCCTGCCTTTTTACAACCTTTGCATTTACTTTTTGGAACGCTTTTGTTTGCAACAGCTTATGTAATAACGTGTATTTTATACTTAAAAAAGAATTGAAAATCATGTCAACCTAATCCTTAGTCAGCACATCCAAATTAACCAAAATAGCCATATCTATAAAGAAAAATGAGCCTATCTTATCCGTTTCTATCAAGTCATTTATCAAAATAAGAATCAATATAGTGACAAAAGAGAGCAGCGTTGCCATCGCCGTGTTGCGTTGCCAAGGTTCTTTTGCTTTATAATAAATTTTTTCACCCCTCAGTAAAACGTAAAAAATTAAGATGAAAAATATCAACATGCCCGGTATGCCTTGTTCGATTGCCATGAGGAGATAATAACAATGAACCGTCGAGCCATCAGGATTGTCACTTACATAAGTTTTGAACTTTGTAACGGTATAAGATTTATAAAAATCGTAAAAATTGTTCGGTCCAAACCCTGTGAGAGGTCTATGTGAAACCATTTGAAAACCCGCTACCCAACGATAAACGCGTTCCATCGTCGAAATATCCTCACCTTTCGCCGTGGCTTCCAACAAATTATCAAAATTTTGATGCGTAATCGTTCTATCAAAACGAGGCGCATAGTCGAGGTATTTGTCATGGCTCGTGATGTAACCAACAAAACTGATGATAGCAATAATGGCTCCCGCAACGACATAACGTGTCAAACGATATTTTACAATAAAATAAAAAGCACCTGCACCCATTACGGCACCATAAGCGGCGCGCGTAAAAGACAATTGAATCGCCAATAAAAACAAGACTAAACCACTGATTAGCAACCATTTAGTTGTGGAACGAGGTGTTGTCCACGTCAGAGCTAAAACAATAAAAGGTAAGAAAGTTGCCAAAATACAGCCATAAGACACGTGATTCCGAAACATCGGTTGCATCACATAATTGACATCTTGAAACGAAAAACCAACGGCTGCATGTCGAATTGTCGTTAACAGAACGGCGATACTGAGGGGTATGAAAATTGTCCAAACAAAGCGTTTTATGTCCTTTTTTTCTTTCAAAATAACGCCTCCTAAAAAGAAAAATGCAACGATATACCAAATTTTTGCCAACAAATATTTAATGGAAAGAAAAACATCCAGCGAGTTGATTGTCGCTATAAAAGCCCATGCTAAAGACAAAACAATGAGTAACGTCATTGGGTGACGTAGAAAAATGCCCCCCCTCAGTATAAAACCACTTTTTGCCACATATAAAAAATAAACCAGCATCAAGCCAACCATCAGTGGCTCGGTTGGTAAATCTGTACCAAAACCATTAGGAAAAGTATATTCGATGGAAAAGGGAATACATGCTAAAAGCAAGAAAAAGAGGCTTCTAAAATCAACAACTGCCACATATGCCACAAGCAAAATCACAGGAATGGCGGCAGGAAAAATGCTCTCAAAACCAACGGCTAACAGCAAACTCACCACTGTGATGACTGCATAAGTTGTAAAAATGCCTTTGTTGTCAATCGTCATTGCTCGTTATTCGTTATCAGATATCTTTTTTTACAAAGCCAATAGCTGTTTTTTTTGTGGGTTTGGGCGCACCATTTGCAGAAATGGATTTAATTTCATGCCAATTCACTTCGCGGTAATTATCCATCAATAAAGCACCGATGACGCTCATAACGAAGACAATTAAAGTAGCGCTGATGACCATAATGGAACGTTTGGGACGTGATTTCATGACAGGAACGGCACCTGTTTCAAAGAGTTTTAAGGCTTGTATTTTAGTTTCATAAGCCACTTTGAGTTGGGTATAACGCTGTTTGTCACGTCCAATTTGATTGCGTTCTTGCTCATATATTTGCTTCAAAACGCTGACGGAATTGTACCCTGCATTGTACTTTTTCATCATAACATCGTTACTTTTTGCTTCCTCTTCGTAGCCTTTGAGCGTCGCTTGTAGCAGGGCAATGGTATCTTTTGATACTGAGGGGTTGTTTTTAAGCATGTCGAGCTTCGCTTTGCTCCGTGTGTAATTGCTTTGCGCCTCTACGGATACTTTTGTGACGGCTTCAGTTTGCGTTTCGGGGTCAATAACACCATAGTTTTGGCGCATCAACATCAAAGAATCGCCTATGCCTAACAACGTTTTTTCTTTTTCAATAAAACTCGTTTTGTAAGCACTTATGAGATTGGCTTGAATTTCACGAATCAGTCGTTGTGCGATTTCATCTACTTTGTTGCGGGCGGCATTCGTCATTTCAGCTGCCAAGTGGCGGTCTTTGTCTTCGACGGATATTTCGATGGCGTTGTGCTTCGTTTTTTTTACCTCATAGAGTCCTTCAAGGGCTTCACGAACCTTGAAAGCGGCGAGTTCACTCGTCGTATCTATCTTATAATGACGGTATAAATCATACTTTTTGATAAGAAATTCATACAATTCACCTGATTGGGCAATGGTAATAAGGCGGTCAACATCCTCTTCGCCGCCGTAGTAATCCATATCTTTTGTGGATTGTCCAAACATTTGTTCGGGCTTAAATACATCTGAGCTCAGGGGATAAAACGTCGTCGTTGACTTATAGTAATTGTCCAAAAAGAGGAAAGAAATCAAGGCAGTACCCACGGCTGTAGCCAAAGTTGCCCATAAAATAGGGCGTTTATATCGAAAAAGCGTTGCAAGTACGCCTATTAAGTTGTCATTATTTTCCATACATCAGATTTGAAGCGCAAAGTTAGGATTTAAAAACGAATGCTAAAACGAGTTAAGACATTCGTTTATTTCAAAACTTTGGAATCTAACACTTTTTCGATGTCTTCGATGGATTGATTGACCCCAATAATGACCCCCTCAGTATTGAGCAGAAATTTGGTCGGAATGACCCGCACGCCGTAAGCTTTGGCAATCGGTGAATCCAAATATTGAAAGTCGCTGACATGAGTAAAGCCGCCAATATCCAATTGGTCAATAGCGGATAGCCAACGGTCTTTGTCTTTTTCGATGCCTACGCTGACGATGTTAAAGCCTGTGGCATCTGTGAATTTTTTACCTAAATACTTAACATTCAATGCTTTGAGTTGTGGTGCTTCTTGAATACAAGGACCGCACCAACTGCCCCAAAAATCGAGTAGCACATAATGACCCCTCAGTACAGATAGGTCAAACGGCTCGCCATTGGGCTGTGTGGAGATAATTTTAGGTGCGACTTCACCATTGATAACGTCTGGTTTTTTATAAAAATAACGTCCAACAGCATAAACTGCAAAGGCAAAGAGGACGATAAAAAGGAGGTTGCTTTTTATTTTTTCAAGCATTGTTTGACTTTTTTGGGGCAAAGCTAAGGAATATTGAAGGATAAGAGCTTTGCTGATACAAATTTCACAAAGCGGAAGTTTGTTATCAATGAATTTTACAAATAATTATAAAAAATGAAATTATAAAGATTAAATTTTAATATGTAGTTAATTTAATAACAATATTCTGTCGAAAACTGTAATGGCTTTTATTAAACACATTGTTTACCTTTGTTTTTTAATTTTTTATGCCAATATTACACCCTAAAACCCTTATTTTATATGACAATTTTGTTAATTTCTCGACACTTCGACACTTCGACACTTCGACACTTCGACACTTCGACACCCTTTTCTGTGCCTTGTCCGCACGGTCATTCATTTCGCTCATAGGCAATGGTGTTGGATTTTCACCTTAAAAATGTCAATGATTGACAATACGCCAAACCTTTTTTTCAGTAAAAGCACCAAAAATCCACGACTTTAAAATGGAAAAATATTATATGAGCAAACAAGAGTTCGCAGAACACCTTGGTATTTCGAGAAGTACGCTAGAAAGGCGTGAAAAAGAAGTAGCGTTTTTCTTACCCCGTGGCTTATTATGCCCGAAAACAAGAACGAATTTTATAGAAAAATTAGATGAATGGGAGCAGACACGTCAGGCAAGTATCGTGAAAAAGAAGCGTGACGGATAATAACGCATTTTGACGCAAAATGAAAAGTATTATTAAAAAAAATGTATATATTTTTGTACTTAATCAATAAGGAAGTTTTGCTGTAGCGTACGGACGGCAAAGTTTGCTTATTATGATGCACCCATCTCTCTATACTGAGTGCCAATAGCTGTAGTGGGCAGCAAAGCTCGGGCTATATTCAAGTTGGTGTAACACCATAGTATATTACAGTAATAAAAATATATTTCTAACTAAAGCGAATTGTCGGCGTAATAGTTTGTTGGCAATTCGTTTTTAAAAACTTACATAATGAAAAATATTGCATTTGTATTCTTTCTTTCTTTAATAAGCCTATGCGCTTGTAAAAAGCACACTGAAACACCTATTAATAAATTGATACCAGGCTTAGACCCCAGTGTTACATTACCGAGTGCGGATACTACGGGGGCATTGTCTTATATTGAAGGCTATATTGACGGTGTGCGTTTTTGTCTTGCAGAAGGGAAAGATAGCGTTCAGATGGTAGATGCTGCAAGTTCTATGTTTGGCAATGACTATAAAAAAGATTGGGTAAACGGTATAGGTGGCGCATGGTTTTTTCAACAAGGAACATGGGGATTTCAAGAGCCTCCTAAAAAAATATGGATTATTCAATTTAATCTCCCCACATTTGGACCCAAAAGAGATACCAGCGAGTTTAAAGCCTTCAAAAGAAAATATGCAACACCTGCTACTTTTACAAATCTTGATGCGTGCAGTTTGACTGACAATCTTGAGCAATTCCGTTTGAGTATATTTAGACAAGATATATTTAATGGGGAATGGAATATATTAGGGTTGGGATCATGTGGTGATGTGGCACAAGGTGTAAAAATAGACCAAACAGGTTCGTATATAAAGTTGGTATCAGTCGGAAAAATAACCTATATACCTGGTACAAACTATCATTATGAAATGATTTATGAGTTTGATATAAAAGTTTTAGGCGGCACAGGTGTTTTGCATATTACAAAAGGACGTATGAAAACGTGGATATCTGGCTTGAAATTATAAGGGATTAATCCCTCAGTAAAATAACTATTTGAGCAACCTCAAACGCATTATTTTCAAACTTTCATCACTTTTAAACAAAAACAATAATGAAAAAGAAACATATCGTTATCACGTTTAGTTTTTTACTCGCTTTGACAAGTTGCTATAATAGATTGAGCTATTTTACAAGTCTAACAGAAAAAACCTTTTCTGCAACGTCACCTGACAAAGTCGCGTTGTATTATGCGCCTGATAAACCCGACAAACCTTTTGAAGTCATCGGTTCTGTCAAAGTTATTGTTCATAGTATGGGAGAAAAAGAAACACAAGCATTGGCAAAAATGAAGATAGAAGCTGCCAATCGTGGTGCAGATGCTCTTTTGAATGTTACTATCAGTGATGCAGGTCGAAATGTGAATACAGGAAGACAAGATGCTAGTTTTATCGGTTTAGCAGTCAAATGGAAATAATTTTACCTTAATTATAAAGCCGCTTGTCTTTTATGCAGACAAGCGGCTTTAAATTTTACTCACGATTTACCCAAACAAACCCAAAACGGCAAATATACTGAGGGGTCACTAAACCCCTTCAACCTTCATTTTAAACCCAACACTGTGTATATTTTCAATCTTTATACGTGGGTCTTTGCTCAAATATTTGCGCAAACGTGAAATGAAAACATCTAAGCTGCGCCCCAAAAAGTAATCATCTTCGCCCCAAAGGGTTTCCAAAATATGAGACCGTTTGATGACTTCATGCTTATTTTCGAGGAACATTTTAAGCAAATCTGCTTCTTTTTGAGTCAAATTCTTAGATTCATCGCCAAATTTCAAAGTCAAATTTTTATAGTCTAAAAGATAGTTACCAACGGTCAAATAAGTCGGAAGCGGTGCCATGCTGACTTTTGAACGACGTAGGAAAATCTCAATTTTCAAAATAAGTTCTTCAATGCTGAATGGCTTTGTCATATAATCATCTGCACCCAAGCGTAAGCCTCTGATGCGGTCTTCTTTCATGGATTTAGCCGTCAAAAAGATGATAGGCACTTGCGTGTTGAACTTTCGAATTTCTTCAGCAATCGTAAAACCATCGGTATCGGGCAGCATCACGTCAAGAATACATAGGTCATAATTATCCTGTCGAATCATTTCCATGGCTTCTTTTCCTGTGGCGCAATAGGTGACTTTATAGTCTTGAAGTTCAAGGTTGTCACGTGTAACAAAGCTCAAACTTTCATCATCTTCGACATAAAACAAATGTGCTTTCATAAAATATTAAGTTTTCTTTTCCAAAGAAGTTTTCGTTGGTTTTGTGTAAAAAAAATGATTTTCAACAGATTATAAATGACTTTTACTGAGGGGGTTATTTTTTATAGTGGTTTTTCAAAACATTTAAGCAAACGATTCCGACGGTTTGGCTTTAACGGGTACAGCTGCTTCAATCACTTTGGGCATATCAATGATTATTTTAGTGCCTTTGTTGACTTCCGACTCTAAATCAATGTGCCAACCATGCGCAGAAATAATGTTTTTAACATAAAACAAGCCTAATCCGAACCCTTTTACATTGTGAATATCCCCTGTCGGTACACGATAAAAACGGAAGAAGACCTTTTTATGATGTTCTTTGTCAATACCCACACCTTTGTCTTGTACGACCAGACGAAGATTTTTACCCATGTCAATCGTTTGAATGGTAATCTCAGGCTTGTCATTTTGGCAATATTTCATCGCATTGTCAAGTAAATTGTGCAAAATATTCGTAAAATGAAGCGAATCTGCCTTAATATAGGGTTGTGACGCTTTCAGTTCTTGATGTAAAATACCTTGTTTTTGTTCGATTTTTACTTGTATAGAAGGTAAAATAGTCGCTAATAGTTCATGTAAGTTGATAACTTCTTTATTCAGTTCAAGCGAATTTCTATCAATACGAGTCAATTGCAACACTTTTTCGACCTGCGCATTCAGTCGATGGTTCTGTTCTCTGATGATTTGGGCATAACGCAACAAGCGTGGGTCGCTTTGTACTGAGGGGTTGGAAATGAAGACATCTGCGGCTACTTTTATGGTCGAAATAGGCGTTTTGAATTCATGTGTCATATTATTAATAAAGTCTTTTTGCAGTTCCGACAAGCGTTTTTGTCGCAAAATGACTGTTAAAGCATAGATAAAAAAGATAACTGTGAGGAGCGAAATGGCTGTAAAAACCAACATAAAACTGATGCCTGAAAAAATCGAAGACTCCCGTTTGGGGAAACGAACGACGAAATAATAAGTCGCATCGGCAAGCATGGGCAGGTTTTTATCTACTTTCAAGGAGTCACGCGACGATGCGGAGTAACTGACGTATTTGCCATAAACCATTTTTTCGTCGTGACAATCGTAAATGGCATAATCAAAATCTTCTGTTAAGGCAGATGATTCAAAGTTTTTGCGCAGGAAAAAATCTAAATTTGATGCATCAATTTTGGAATTGATATTGACCGCATACGTGTTTTTTGACAATCGTTTGACAAGATTGGGCGGCAAAATCGTTTGATTGACCAACGACAATTCTTTAGCTGCATTGAGCAACGAAATGTTGACAGATACGTCAAAATCACGCTCTTTGAGGCTATACGCTTGCAAAATGATATACATTTGCGACGAAATGACGAAAATGATGGCTAATGCGCCCAGCAAAACGATGCGTTGTATGGTCTGATTATTCATGGTTCAGAAATATTAACAGTTTTTACCGTTTAACCCAATAGTCTTGATATTAGATTTTGTTTCGTAAAATTATTTTTTTTAATCTATAAAAACAAGAATAACATCTAATTAACAGCCAATTAACAAAATTAAGTTTTTTGTTCTAAGGTTTTGCGCTCACCACTATGACGATTTCTCCTTTGGTAACGCCGTCATTTTGGTAATAATTCAGCAAAATACTGAGGGGGTCGGTTTTTACCTCTTCGTGCATTTTTGTCAACTCTCGACACACACACGCCATACGCTCTTCACCACAAAACGTCGCTAATTCCTCCAAACATTTGACAAGACGATGTGGACTTTCGTACAAAATAAAGGTATTTTCAAGACTTGACAAATACTTTAACCTTGTTTGTCGTCCTTTCTTATGTGGCAAAAAACCTTCAAAATGGAACATATTGCAAGGCAAACCTGAAGCAACAAGGGCAGGAACAAAAGCCGTTGCGCCTGGCAAAGCCTCAACAGCTACACCTTCACGCACACATTCGCGCACCAAAAGAAAACCAGGGTCAGAAATTGCTGGCGTACCAGCATCGCTGATTAAAGCCATTTTTATACCGCTTTTGAGTTGCTCGACAAGCCCCCTCAGTATGGTGTGTTCATTGTGAGCATGAAACGATTTCAAGGGTTTGACTATCTCAAAATGGTCAAGCAATCGTTTTGACGTACGTGTGTCTTCAGCAAGTACTACGTCAACTTTGCGCAAAACACGCAACGCACGTAAAGTGATGTCTTCAAGGTTGCCAATGGGTGTCGGGACGACGTAGAGCATTTTTTTTAGTTGATAACGGATAGTGGATAACGGATAACGGAAAATGGATAATGTTTTAAATTATCCATTACCAATTATCCATTTTCCATTTAATCGTTGTTTTTCAATGAAAAAGTATATGATTCCATAATTGGATTGATTAAGAGTTTTTCACAAGCGATTTTTACGTTATCGTGTGCGATTTTTTCTGAATCAGCATTAATCACTATGCGGATATGTTTACCGATGCGCACATCTTCGATACCCGTAATGTCAATATGATTCATATTATTTGCAACAGTTTTTCCTTGTGGATCAAGTAGTTCGCGGTGGGGCATAACGTCAATTTCGGCAATGAATTTCATAAATCACGGATTTAAACTGAATGAATAGATTTTTATTTATTTGATTTTAATAGACCACGGATTGGACGGATACGACGGATTTACGCTGATTTTTTTTAGATTTTTACAGAATGACAAGAAAAATCAGTTTAAATCCGTCCAATCCGTGGTCTATTGAATTATACTTTTTTTTGTCTTTTCAACATATTGAAAACGACATTTATCGAAACATAAATGACAATAAGCAGCGAAATAGCTGCTTCACGCATCAATATTAAAAGCACTACAGCAATCGCGGCAAAGATAAACCGAATCTCGTTGCCGACCCAACCAAAGCCCTTGAATTTGAAGGAAAACATCGGAATTTCACTCACTAGGAGAAAACTACTGAGGGGTATCAAGGTGTATAAAAATGCTTTATGAGACACCACAGCGTCCAATCCCTCTAATTCGTTTTGTTTTATGAGCAATAATCCTATAAAAAAAAGGGTATTTGCTGGTGTAGCCAAACCGATGAAGTCAGTCGTTTGGCGGGTATCGAGATTGAATTTTGCTAACCGATAACATGAAAAAGCAGTGATGAAAAAAGCTGCAAGCGGTAGATAAGAATGTTCCAGAGAAGAAGCTAAATCACTGGTTTTGATGAGTTTATATAAAATCAATCCAGGCACAACGCCAAACGACACCATATCAGCCAAAGAATCCAATTCCCTTCCCATGTCCGATTTGACATTGAGCAGCCTTGCGACAAATCCATCAAAGAAGTCGGCAACAAGCGCGACGATGAGAAAAACGTACCCCTCAGTATAGCGACCATTTTGGATGCTGACGAGGGCGCATGAGCCGCAAAAAACATTGAGCAATGTGAGGGCGTTTGGAATCTGTTTTATCATTGTTATAAGGTTAGTTTATAAAAATTGGCTGCAATATCGTTATTCGTTATTTGTTATTGGTTATTTGTTAATGGTGATTTGTTAATGGTGCGAAGTTACTATTAACTCCTTTTTTGTCAAGCTATTTCAGGCTTTGACAAACCATTAACCAATAACCAATAACAACTAACCAATAACCAATCCTGAACCGTTAATGATTTGTGAAATACAAAATCATTATTTGTAATTTTTCTACATTTAGACCGTTATTTTTCAAACGCTTTTATATATGAACGATAGTTTATTTTTATCACCAATCACTAGCAAACCGTATTTGCCGCTATGAAAAATTTTCACATCCGTTTTTTTCTTTTTACATGTTTAATACTGAGGGGGGGATTTCTATTCGCACAAGTGCCCGCGAATAATGAATGCGAAGGAGCGATTAACTTACCAAACGTGCGGGGGTACTGTTCTTCAAATGGTGCCTTTACGAATCTAGGGGCGACCCCTTCAACAGTTGCAAGTGTATCATGCTTTTCAACTAATGGCGCAGATGTTTGGTTTAAATTTACAGCAATCGCAACAGATGTACGAATAGCAATAGTAGGTGCAACACCTACTGTCCCCGGTGGTACATTGCGCCGCCCAGAAGTTGCTATATACAACGGAACTTCTTGTACTGATAAATCTGAATTAAGATGCCAACGCGATGTGACAGGCGTTAATACGGTCGAATTATATATCGGTGGTATCTTTCCTGGGAGTACATACTACATTCGTGTTCAGGGTACAAATGCAGGAACAGGTACATTTCGTATGTGTGTCAATAACTACAATCCGCCTGCCAATATTTCTTCTGATTGTCCTACAAGTGCTTCTCTATGTGATAAATCTCCTTTTAGTGTACAAAGCGTTGTTGGAGCTGGAGTAAATACGCGTGAAATGGACGGAGCATCCTGTTTTATTAGTGGTGGTGGTAGTGGAACTAATATTGAAACTAATTCTACTTGGTTTAAATGGACTTGCCTACAAAGTGGGACTTTGACCTTCACGATAACACCTACTAATTTAGATGACGATATTGATTTTATTGTCTATGAAATGTATAACGGTATTCAGGATTGCAACAGCCGAACCATCGTGCGATGTATGGCAACGGGTGAAACGCCCGGTGTCTGTAAAATTCATGGTCCCACAGGCTTGCGGGACGGAGAAACGGATATTTCAGAGCCTTCGGGCTGCGGACCGGGTCAAAATGGGTTTGTAAGGCCTTTGGATATGGTGGCGGGTAGAAGTTATGCTCTAGTTATCAATAATTTTTCAAATACAGGCAATGGTTTCAACATTGAATTTGGGGGTACAGGTACTTTTGTCGGTCCAGAAGCTAAAATTAATTTTAGTAAATCTTCTAAAAAACTATGTCTTGGCGAAGACATTAATTACACCGATGCTTCTACTTTTTCCGCAGGACGAATCGCAAAACGGCAATGGCGTTTTGGCAAAGACGCTTCGGTTGATACCGCTTCGGGTGTCGGTCCTTTCAAGGTTTTTTATAAAAGTCCAGGTTGGAAAGCGGTTGTTTTGACCGTTACGACGGATAGAGGATGTCAAGTGACAACCATTTTGGATTCCGTTTTTGTAGAAGGTTTTAAATACGACAGCCTTGTGCGGCAACCGACGTGCGATTTAGGTAATAACGGAATGATACGTTTGCGGGTGACGAATTGCGGTCGTGCGCCGATATTGTATAATTGGGAAAATACAGGTTTTACGACAAGAGACTCCCTCAGTAATTTGCCAAAAGGGACGTATCGAGTTGCTATAACGGACTCTTCACGGGTCTATATTGATACATTTGTTTTCCGCGTTAGTCCCTTAGAGATTGGGCTTGATACGGCAGTGCCAGCTGTCAAACCTCCTTCGTGCTTTGGTTTTCAAAATGGTCAAATCACGCTCAAACCTGTCACAGGTCGTGCGCCTTACGAATACAGTTTTAACGGACGACCATGGACACTGGACAATGCATTGTCCGCCCTCGGGGAAGGGCAAGTGACCGTCAATATCAGAGATGCTAATAATTGCAAAGGGACATTTACCTTCGATGTCGTTGCGCCCCCTAAGCTCGAAGTACGCGTTGACACCATCAATATATCGTGTTATGGCTTAACAAATGGCAAAGCGATAGCCAAACCAGCGGGGGGAGTGGGCAGTTACCGCATCAATTGGAGCAACGGTGCCTTAGGTGATACAGCCATTAATTTGCGAAAAGGCAACTATAATGTGACTGTTTTTGACAAAAATGACTGTATGACAACCACAAGCGTACTGATAAACGAGCCACCGCAAATCCTTTTGACTGCCACTCGCATCAAACCCGCCTTATGTTATGGGGATTCAACGGCTCAACTTGTCGTAAGAGGCGCGGGTGGTACGCCGCCTTATCGATATTCCATAGATGGCGTACGTTTTCAAAGCGATTCGTTATTTTTAAAAATTCCTGCTAAAAAATACAGCGTTGTTGTGCGGGATTCGACGGGGTGTAAAACGACTTATGATGTCGTCGTGCCGCAACCCCCTCAGTTAATGGTCAATGCAGGAGAAGATTTAGAGATAGATTTGGGTTATTCAGCCACCTTACGTGCCATTGTTGTGCCAACCTCAAAGGCTGTAAGTTACATTTGGACACCACAAGACACCACGCTTAATTGTAAAAATTGCCCAACAGTAACAGTAACACCTTTCAGAACCACCACTTATCGCGTTTCGGTGAAAGACTCCACCAATTGTACGGCTTTTGATGAGGTTTTAGTAAGGGTTTTAAAACGCCGTCCGATTTATATTCCCAATACTTTTTCGCCAAACAGTGATGGTGTCAATGACTTTTTTATTGCTTATGGCAATGTATCGACTGTACGCATCAAGACTATGAAAATATTTGACCGTTGGGGTGGCTTGCTTTATGATGGTCAAAATCTATCTATGGGAGGAGACCGCATAGGTTGGAATGGTACTTTTAACAATAAAGATGTATCGGCGGGGGTCTATGTTTATATGTTCCTGATTGAATTTATTGATGGGGAAGAGGTTTTGTTTAAGGGTGATGTCACGCTGATGCGTTGATAATCAATTATTTATAAAAAAACGCTTTTGGTATTAAGGCAAAAGCGTTTTTTTACACCCTCTCAGTCATGCCTTTTCTCATGCTTACAACTTGATGAAGTACTACTGAATTTGCAAAGCCGTATGGGGAGTACCTTTTAATCTCATATAATCGGTCTTAAAAAAGGGTTTTATAAAACCTCAACATCCACCCCCTCAGTATCAGTTCTTTTTTTCTAACTTTGCGTCCGTTTATTCAATTTTTTAAAAAGTGACGACAATGAATGTATTAAAAACGGTTATTAATACCCTTTCTTTTTCAACTATATTATTCTTTTTGAGTTGCCAATTAACAGAAAAGTCCAATCCTAATTATCAACAAGACGCAGCCAATCCAGAGTTTTTGCACCAATCGCTCATGAGTTTGAGTAAGGTTATCAAGCATGATTTATTTGCGCCCATGGTTGCGGCACGTATTTATTGCTATGCGCAAATTGCGGCTTATGAAGCGCTCAATGCACAGACCCCTCAGTATATCAGCCTCGCAGGGCAGCTCAAGGATATGCCTGAAATGCCAAAAGTGGAAGATGGAAAAGACATTTGTTTGCCACTCGCGGCAATCAAAGCCTATTACAAAGTTGGTACACAACTGACTTTTTCAGGAGACAGCATGGAAGTCGAATGGCAAAAAATGATGACCGAATTTAAGAAAATCGGTATTCCAAAAGCTGTTTTTGACCGTTCTCTGGCATTTGGTGATACGATTGGCGCACATATTTTGAAATGGGGCGCGGGCGACAACTATGCTGCCACACGTTCGATGGCTAAATACAGCATCAAACAACGGGACATCACTGTTTGGCGACCTACAAGACCTGATTATGGCGATGCGCTTGAACCTCATTGGAACAAAATACGTCCTTTGTTGCTTGACTCGGCGGCGCAATTTAAGCCTGTGAGACCTACGCCTTTTGATTCTTTAAAAACCAGTAAATTCTACAAAGAAGCTTTTGAAGTCTATAAAACAGTCGCGGATTCAACACCTGAACGCATTGCAACGGCTTGGTATTGGGATGATAATCCGGTGGCAACGCTCAATGCAGGGCATTTTAATATTATCAGAAAAAAACTAACACCAACAGGGCATTGGCTGTGGATAACGATGTATGCTTGTCGGAAAGCTAATAAAAGTATTTTTGAAGCATCGGAAGCTTATACCAAAGTCAGCATTGGTTTGTTTGAAGTCTTTATCAGTTGTTGGGATGAAAAATACCGCTCTGAATGTATTCGTCCAGAAACATATATTGGTCAATACATTGAACCACAATGGACTTCAATCATTGTATCACCGCCATTCCCTGAATATACAAGCGGTCACTCTTGCGTTTCGGGAGCCAGTTCTCAAATTTTGACGGATGTTTTTGGTGATAATTTCGTTTTTACAGACAGCACCGAAATGCAGTTTGGGTTAGCACCCCGTTCGTTTAAGTCATTTAAAGCGGCGGCAGGACAAGCGGCAATCAGTCGCATGTATGCAGGTATTCACTATCGCCCTGCTTGTGAAGTGGGCATTACACAAGGAGAAGCGGTTGCTAATTATGTTATGAGTAAAGTTAAAACACAGAAAATAACCCCCCTCAGTATTTTGAATAATAAAATGTAAAATATTGGTTTAGAATACTTTGTCATTGTTGTATATAAAAAAGAAAGCGCGTTCCCAATCAGGAACGCGCTTTTATTTTTGGATAATATTTTTCATTATCCGTTATTCATTATCAACTATTATTGTTTTTGCCATTTCTGTGTATCGACAACTTTACCATTCGCGCGAATAACGACGAGGTAAATGCCATTGTGTACGTTTGACAAATTATTCAACGTTTGTAGATAATTACCCACTTCTTGGTTGCCACCGTCGAGACGGCTAACAACTTGTCCTTGTAGGTTTATCAATTCGATTTTAACAGTCGCTTCGTTTTCCAATTTATAAGCTACTTGGACGAACTCGCTGCCAGGGTTTGGATAGATGCCAAAGTCGCTGATGTATTGTTTTTGTGCATTTGCAAAAGAAACAGGTTCAGCAGAAAGGCAGTTTTGACCAACCCGGAATTTGGCAGAAGTGCTCCAATCGCTAAACGTACCGTTGGCACAAACTGTCCGAACTTGAGCAACATAGTAACGGCAAGCGACCAACTCCCTTAGTTCAACAACGTTGGTTGTGGTAGATGTTGCTGTTGCATTTAAGTAGGCGTTATCTAATGCCGCACCGTATCTTACTTGATAAGTCAAACCCGTTGCAGGCATTATCCAAGTGAAATTGGCTAAATTTGCTGTGGTCAAATTCACAACGAGGTCGCGTGGCGCAGCACAAGGTGCGACACAGGCTTTTGTTGTAAATGTCATGATTTCACTTTCAGACAAGCTTGTGCTGCTACAATTACGCAAAACGCGCCATTGATAAGTTGTACAATTAAGTAAACCTGTAATTTGAACTGGAAGAGAATTAGATGAAACGTTATTTAATGCTATTGAAGTCCAAGCTGTTGTACCTGCTAAGCGATATTGAACGGTATAATATTGACCCGTAACGAAATTGAACTTCACAACGGCAACATTTTCATTTATAATTTCTGAACTTAAACCTGTTGTTCTTTCACACGTTGCTGGGCAGCCCAATGTTTTAAATGTTTCATCATTGCTTTCAGCCACATTTGTAGCACTGCAATTGTGCAAAACACGCCATTGATAGCTTGTACATTGGAGCAAACCTGGGATACGAATGGGCAGATTGTTAGGCGTTGCAGCATTCAATATGATTGAAGTCCAAACGGCTGTTCCTGCGACACGATACTGAACAGTGTATGACTGACCCGCTATTACGTTGAATTTCAAAGAAGCCTCTGTCAGATTTACAATTTCAGAACTTAAACCTGTGGGGCTTTCACAACTGTTGGTACAACCACGTGTTTCAAATGAAGTCTTTACAATTTCACTCACAGATGTGTTTGAACAAACTGCTTTAATCTGGACTTTATATTTTTTGCAAAGTGCTAATCCCGTTAGAGTATAAGAATTGCCTGTTACCGTTGTTTCGAGAGCAGTTATACCGTCTTCTCTAATGACGAGGAGTTTATAACTACCCGCAATCGATGTTGCACCTATCCATGAAATGACAGCAGTAATATCATTAACAAATACTCTTACATCTCTTGGTGCAGCACAAACAGCGGCACAACCCAATGTTTTGAAGCTCATAGGCGCACTCCAGACACTACTTGAAGTTGCAGTGCAATTCGCTTTTACACGGAAAGTAAAAGATGAACAGACAGCCAATCCAGTCAAGCGGTATGAGGTTTCGCGGACACCAGAAACAGTATGCCAATCATTTTCATTTGCACCCTTCCATTGAATTTCGTAGGAGTGAGCACCTGCAATAGCATCCCATTTCAAAGTTGCACTGCCATCAGTGGCAACATAACTCAAACGGCTTGGTGCAACGCAACGAGGGCACCCCTCAGTATGGACTGATACTGCGGTACTCCATTCGCTGTAAACGTTAACGTTAGTCGTCGCTGCACCACATACACTGCGTACTTTGAATTTATAAGTCTTGCAACTCCCTAAATTCAATAAACGGAAAGTATTGGTTGTTACGGTCACCGTTTGGGTCGTACCATCGCTGATAGAATACATGACCTCATAAGCTCTTGCGCCCGTAGAAATCCATGTAAGAGAAGCATAACTCCGGTCTGACGCAACAACCACATGTAGTTCGCGCGGTGTGCTGCAAGGCGCGACGCAACCCGATGTTTTGAATTTTCCTAATGCGCTAAACTCGCTTGAAGAAGTAGTAGAACAAGCTGATTTTACACGAAATTGGTATTCGTTGCAAGGTTGTAAACTGTTGATAGTCAATGAGTTTGTTGTAGATATTTGTGTTTTCCACTCCGTCTCACGGCTTGTTTTCCACTGAACCGTATAAACAGTACCAGTTGCACCCGCAGTCCAACTCAATAAAGCCATTGTTTCACGTGCGGCGGCAATCAAGCCCGAAGGCGCGTGGCATGGTTCAACGCATCCAGTCGTATGGAACTCAGTAGTCCGCCAATCACTAACTTCATTTGCAGAGCAGTTGGCACGTATCCGGACTACATAACATTGGCAGGCACTAAGGTTTTGGAGGATATAAATGCCTGAACCATCGACCGAACCCCCTGTCGTCAAGTTATTGACAGTTGTCCAAGCGGTTTGGCTACATGAGCGATACTCTAGTGTATAACTTGCAGCAGCAGCACCCGTAGTAGATTTCCAAGCAATACTTGCAGATGCTGCATTAATAGTTTGAGTAGCGATAGTGGGCGTGCTACAGACAAGGTCTGGCGTATCTTGTGAAGATGCCATGAAACTTGAAAAGACTAAACCGAGAAAAAGTATGATTTTTTTCATCTTAGATTTCGATAGTGATTAATATGGTTAAATATATTGTTTATAAAGGTTATGCTTATTGAGACACAAAAATTTGCCTCTTATACTGAGGGGGGGTATTGGGCAATCCATTAAGGGGTCGGAAGAAAGATATAGATGATATTACTTTAGGTAGGTCTGTTCACGCTGGAAATTGTAAGTTTGAAAGACAAAGTTATATTCTTTTTTAATACCCACATCAAGTTTTTTAACATGCCATATCTTTAAATAGTCATAAAAAACAAGAGCCTCCGATTTTGATTTCCGCTGCTTATTATTTGAGTTTCTTTTCTAAAATATTTTTTGCCTTTAATTTCTGTCATTTTCATAAACAACTTTTAGAATTTTGTAAAAAAGGCGTAGGTATTGACGTACATTTGCACCGTTTTTTGAAGGATTAGAGGCAATGTCTAAAAATCAATCCACAGAATAAACCAATTTTTTTATCACATTATATTCTACATAAATCACAACACGACTTATTATGGTAAAGATTCTTGTTAACGACGGCATCGAAGCCGACGGTAAATTACTCCTCGAAGAAGCGGGTTATGAAGTCAATACGACAAAAGTACCCCAAGATGCACTCATAACACAATTGCCCAATTACGATGTTATTATTGTCCGTTCCGCAACCCAAGTGCGTAAAGAACTCATTGATGCGTGTCCTAACCTAAAAATCATCGCGCGCGGTGGGGTTGGTACAGACAATATTGATGTGGAATATGCCCGTTCAAAAGGCATCGAAATCATCACAACACCCGCAGCTTCGTCTCAATCGGTTGCAGAATTGGCTATGGGTCATATTTTTACTTTGACGCGCTTTTTGCACCGTTCAAACCGCGAAATGGCAACGGGTGATTTCAAAAAACTAAAAGCCGCTTATGCAGAAGGCATTCAACTTAAAGGTAAAACTTTAGGTATCGTTGGTTTCGGACGCATTGGGCAGGAGTTGGCACGTATCGCCCTCGCTATGGGCATGAATGTTATGGCAAGCGACCCATTCATCAAGGAAACAGATTTGACAATTGGTTTATACAATACAAAAGACGTAAAATTGAGCATTCACTTGCGTTCATATCCTTTGGCAGAGGTGTTGAAAAACTCGGATTTCATCAGTCTTCATACACCGGCACTCGGCAAACCACTCATTGGTGCTGACGAAATGGCGATGATGAAAAATGGTGCCATCATTGTCAACTGTGCACGTGGTGGTGTCATTGACGAAGATGCGTTATTGGCTGCTTTGGAAAGTGGTAAAATCGGCGGTGCAGGTCTCGATGCCTTTAAAAATGAGCCTAATCCACGTGCTGATTTACTTAATCATCCGCGCATCTCTGTTTCACCGCATATCGGTGCAGCAACCATTGAAGCACAAGCAAATATCGGCTTAGAATTGGCAGATAAAATCATCGCTTATTTTGGTGACGATAAGTAATTTTTGAAAAAATACTGAGGGGGTCTATTTCGACCAATAAAAAACAGCCGTTCTCCACTTTAAAGAGAGAATGGCTGTTTTTTTTCTGAATTATCTACTAATTGGAAAATAATTTTATAAATGGTTGATAATCAACATTTACGAAGTGTAAAAAATTTCGTAAATGTACGTTTTTCCATAAAATAGATAATTCCGAAAATCAATAATATTCATTCATGCTTATTGGTGCGTTATTTCTGAGCTCTGGACACTAAAAACACGGCGATAGCCCCAAAAAAAACATTAGGAATCCATACGCCTAACCATGTCGGCACATCGGGTTGTTGTGCAAAAGTGGCAGAAAATTTAGATATAACAATATAAATAGCCCCTATGCCAATGCCCAAAGCTAAATGAAATCCCATACCACCCCGCACTTTCCTCGCAGCGATAGCCATACCAATCAAGGTTAAAATAATAATAGTAAACGCATCAGCTGTGCGGCGGTGCATCTCTATCTCAAATGTCTTCGCATTGCCGATGCCTCGGCTTTCACGTTTGGCAATTTCAGCCCGCAATTCACCTGTTGTAAGTAGCTCATTTTGATTCAAATATTGAGAAAAATCATCAGGTGCTAAGGCAAGAGTCGTATCCAATACCGCAATATTGGTTTCAAGACTTTCGTATAAACCGTTGAAAGTTCGGCGCGACATATTTTTCAATTGCCACTTATTTGGGTAGCCTTTCCAATCTGCATTTTCAGCTTTGATAATACTGAGAATATTACCAATAGAGTCATATTTTTCAATCCTAAGGTCTCTTGCTGTTGTATCATGTTTGTTAAAAAAACCAATAAAAACGGCTGTTTTAGGGTCTAAAAGGACATGTACGTTCTCATATTTGCCTTTATCATTGTTTTTCCAAACGTGTGCACGTTCCACACTCAACCTTTTTTTATTGCCATTTGGTACGATATAATGATTGAAAGCCAAATGAACCATGGCTATCAGACTGCCTGCAATCATATAAGGACGCATAAACCGTTGAAAACTCACGCCCGCATTCAAAATCGAAATCACTTCTGAATCGTAAGCCATGCGTGAGGTGAAAAAAACCACCGAAATCAAGGCAATAAGGGGAAACAACAAGGCATTGATATGTGGAATAAAATTGAGATAATAGTCGAAAATGACCGTTTTTACAGGCACATGCTCATGCTTGAAATCTTCAATTTTTTCACCTAAATCAATCACACAAGCGATGAGCGAGAGAATTAACAAAACAAACCCGAATGTTGTCAAGTATTTTTTGATGATATAACGGTCAAGTATTTTTAAAAAATCCATCATTTATATATAAGTCATTATGTCAATAGTCATTATGTCAATAGTCATTATGTCAATAGTCATTATGTCAATAGTCATTATGTCAATAGTCATTATGTCAATAGTCATTATGTC